>JAQBTY010000293.1 GCA_027624735.1 Pseudomonadota bacterium
AAACACCCGTCGAAAATCAAAATCAGATGACGTTACAATGGGCATGAAATTTAAACCGGACAGTAGTGGGTCACGCCCGGGCATGACGAAAAGGGGTAGCTCCGGTCCACAAAGGCGCTTGCGCCTCACATCTCATGTTGACGCTTCTGTCGGCTTTCAAACGCCATGACCGGCGGGCTGAGGTAACGCCGCACTTCCGACGGATCGGCTGGTTTGGCATCACCGACCGGCTTGTCGCCCTTGATGGTGATGCGTTCCATGAGTCGCCGTTTCGGATAGTAATCGTGGAGCGCCGAGTGCTGCACGGCACGGTTATCCCAGAAGATCATCATGTTGGGTTGCCAGACATGGCGGTACTGGTATTCGTGGATGTAGGTCTTGCGGAACAGCAGATCGAGGATGGTGCGGCTTTCGTCTTCCTCCATCCCTTTTATATAAAGGGTGAATTGCGGATTGACGAACAGGGCCTTCTTGCCGGTGACCGGGTGAACGCGAACAATCGGATGGGTCGCGGGCGGGTATAAATCCTCGAACTTTCGCATCCTTTCGATACCGTCCCGGGTTTTCGGGAACAGTGTTTTAAAAGGCTTGAAATCGTGCACGGCTTCAAGACCCGACAGAAATTTCTGCAGCCGGTCCGACAACCCCTCATAGACGGCGGTCATGCTGCAAAAGGCCGTGTTGCCGCCCACGTCGGGGACGATCTTGGAGCACAAAGCGGTTCCCATGGGCGGGCATTCCCGAAAGGTTTCGTCGGTGTGCCAGATATCGGTCGGCGGCGGCGGATTGCCTTCCTTCTGGTCGTAAACGATAAGCTCGGGATTGTCCGCCGCACTGCTGGAGAACGGGTGCACCGTCAGTTGGCCGAAATAACGGCCAAAACTCTTCAAATCTTCGCCGGATATCTTTTGATCTGGAAAGATGAGCACGCCATGTTCGGCATGGAGCTGTTTTATCTCTTCGATCGTGGCCTGATCGAGGGGTTTCGTCAGATCAATGCCGGTCACTTCCGCGCCAAGAAACACTCCAACCTTCTTTATGGAAAGCCTGGTGCCGGTCTTCGAAGAAAGGGTTGTTGTATTCGCCATGTCTGTCTCATTGCCCGGGAACGAAAATTTGTTTAGCCATCATACGACAATATTGGGGCTGAAATCTAACTGTTCGCCGCGCGCAATCCCGAAAGGGTTGCCCGCGGCGAAATCTGGTCCTGTTCGACCCTGAGTTCGATCAGCGACGGACCGCCCGATGCCCGGCAGCGTTCGAACGCGGCGGCGAAATCCTCGGTGCGCTCCACCACCTCCCCATGCAGGCCGTAGGCGCGGGCCAGGGCGGCGAAATCGGGATTGATCAGATCGGTGCCGCTGACGCGACCGGGATAAAACTTCTCCTGATGCATACGGATCGTCCCGTAAGTGCCATTGTTTACGACGATAAAGACGATGTCGAGATTGTACTGGCGCGCCGTGGCGATCTCCTGTCCGCACATCAGGAAATCGCCGTCACCGTTAAACGACACGACGATACGGTCCGGCATCGCCACCTTGGCCGCCACGCCGGACGGGACGCCGTAGCCCATGGAGCCGCTCTGCGGCGCCAGTTCGGTGGGGTAGTCGCGATAGGGATAGAACCGGTGCACCCAGTTGGAAAAATTGCCGGCGCCGTTGGCGATGATGGCGTCATCGGGCAGCGTGTCGCCGAGCCACTTCACGATGGCGGTCAGATCCACATCGCCTTTCATCGGGGTGGCGGTGACGTTGCCGTCCTGGTCGGCGCGGGCGGCCTTTGTTTCACCGCTCCAGATTGGTGACGGGATAGGCTTCAGGCCGCGCGCGGCGGCGGCGAACTGCGGCATCGCCGAATTGATCCCGAGATCGGGTTGATAGACACGGGCGATTTCGTCAAGCCCGGCCGCCACATGGATAAATGTCTGGTTAGGGCAGGGCAGGGAGAAGCGTTCATAGCCGTCGGTGATGATTTCGCTCATCTGGGCACCGACAACCAGAAGCGTATCGCAGTCCTGCAGCCGTTTTGCCAACGGCGGATTTATGCCCAGCCCCACATCGCCGGCATAGTTGGCATGCCGGTTATCGAACAGATCCTGACGGCGGAAGGCGGCGCCAACCGGCAGATCGTTGGCTTCGATAAAGGCGCGGAAATCGGCAACCGCATCCGCAGTCCATCCGCTGCCGCCGACGATAACGAAGGGTCTTTTTGATTCCGCGAGAATGCCCCGCAGTTTGGCCATGGAGGCGGGGTCGGGAGCAGGCTGGGTCGGGACGTAGCGGCGCGCGTCGTTTGCCGCCGCCATTTGCTTTTGCATATCTTCAGGCAGCGCCAGCACGACGGGACCCGGCCGGCCCGAGGTCGCCACGTGAAACGCGCGCGCGACCATTTCGGGGATGCGCGCCGGATCGTCAATCTGGCTGACCCATTTGCACAGCGGCGCGTACATCTGGCGGAATTCCACTTCCTGGAACGCTTCCCGGTCCATCATGGAGCGGCCGACCTGCCCGACAAACAGAATGACCGGCGTCGAATCCTGATGCGCCGTATGAATGCCAAGGCTCGCGTTGGTCGCGCCAGGACCTCTGGTGACAAAACAGATTCCCGGTTGGCCGCGTAATTTGCCATAGGCGTCGGCCATATAGGCGGCGCCGCCTTCCTGGCGGCAGACGATCAGGCGGATGTCGTCACGGGCGTCATAAAGCGCATCGAGCGAGGCGAGGTAGCTTTCGCCGGGGACGCAGAAAATGGTGTCGACGCCATGTATGCGCAGTTGATCGACCAGAATCTGGCCGCCGGTCCTGAGGTTTGTGGTGTCGGTCATATGGTTATGAACTCGTCTATGAAAATGGTGTAACGCTGCAGTTTGGGTTTATGGGCATCCTCGGGATTGACGTAAGTGAGGGAGCTTTTGCCCTTGAGGGCGCGGGGCAGAATCATAACCCGGGAAAAATAGCCTGGCCTGTCGTCCGGCGCCCGCGCCAGCACCGGGTCAGGTCCGCTTTCGAACCAGGCCTCGCCGGGCGCGATATGGGTGGTGTGACCCTGGGTCTCGACGATGAAACCGCCCTGTAACAGGCAGCGCGTTCCGGGCCCCTGATGGGTGTGGGTGTAGGCGATACCGCCGGGCGGCAGATCGACCCGGTCACAGCGCATCAGATATCCGTCACCGGGGGTGAGGTCCAGCGCCGCTTCAAGCAGCAGCGTAGAGGTAATGTTGCCATCGCTGATGTCGGATTGTGGCGCAGAAGCTTCGACCAGCTCATAGCGCAGAATTCGAGCCCCGTCCGGGCCTGAAATAACACACGTCTGATTCGCGCTGAACCAAGCGGAATTGCTGGACAGTGTCGCCGCATTGTCTGCCGCGGACACACGCGCCATCCCTTCCATCACATAGATCACACGATTGGTCGCCCACAGCGACTGCGCCACCTTCACCCCCAACCGGTCGTCATAAAGCCTCAAAAAATATTCAGTCATCTAATAAAGGCCCCTCCCCCTCCCACCGCTTCGCGGCGGGTCCCTCCCTCGCCCGCTTGCGGGAGAGGGTTGGGGTGAGGGGACCTTAAGCCTTGTTCGATCAAGCGCAATACTCCCTCGGGGTTGGTCAACATGTCGTTGTTCCAAATTCTAAGTACTCGAAAGCCCTGCAATTGTAATTTCGCGGTTCGCGCGTCATCGGCCGTTTTATTCACAGCATGTTGCCCGCCATCGAGTTCGACGACCAATTTCAACTCGAGGCAGACAAAGTCAGCGACGTACGGTCCTATCGCGTGTTGACGGCGAAATTTTGTTCCCTGAAAAGTTCGGTTCCTGAGCAATCGCCAGAGCGCTTTCTCCGCGTCTGTCTGCCGACGGCGCAATGTACGGGCGGTGGCTATTTTCTCGCTTTCGCGCATTACGGTTTCGGCGACCACGGGGCGGGGATCAGGGTTTTGTTTTCCTGGCGCAGGATCAGCGGCAATATCTTGGGCAGAAAGGCCTGCCATGCGGCGCTTTTTCCCAGCTCCGCCCGGCGTCTGGCGCGCTCTTCATAGCTATCATAGGCCCACATGTGGATGATCTGGTTCTGGGGGCCGAAATCCACTGCATACCATCCCACCAGCTTGCCGAGAATGGGTTCCTGCGCCGTAAGCCCTTCGGCTTCATAGAGGCGCATATATTCCGGGACCTTTCCCGGGTGCAGCGTATAAATTCGTTGTTCGATGATCATGGCTGTCCAGCTTGTCCATATAGAGCCACCATCTGATCATAGAGAACTGGGACGGGCAAGCAGCGGACAAATGTTGATCGTTTAGCCCATTGCGGTATCATCGGCGCTGACGCCATCTCCGCCCAAATCAGGGAAATCATGAAAAACCATACCGTCAGGGTCTATCCGTCAAAAGAGAATTTACCGCGCGAGGACCAGCTTGCCTGGAAGTTCGCTCAAGTCGCCGTCGATCCGGCACCGATCGACCCCGCCGTTGAAGACATGGTGATCAACCGGATCATCGATAATGCCTCGGTCGCCATTGCCGCGATCAACCGGGCGCCGCCGGCCGCCGCGCGGGCGCAGGCGCTGGCCCATCCGCGCGCCGGCGGCGCTGCCGTGTTCGGTGTCGCCAATGATCAGCGCTTTGATGCGGAATGGGCCGCCTGGGCCAATGGGACGGCGGTACGCGAGCTGGATTATCACGACACCTATCTGGCGGCCGATTATGCGCATCCCGGCGATAACATTCCGCCGGTCCTGGCGGTGGCGCAGCAGCTGGGGAAGGGCGGCAAGGACCTTCTTGCCGGGATCGTCACCGGCTATGAAATCCAGATCAATCTGGTCCATGGCATCTGTCTGCATGAACATAAGATTGATCACATCGCCCATATCGGCCCGTCGGCGACAGCCGCTATCGGCACGCTGCTCGGCCTGCCGGTGGAGACGATCTATCAGGCGGTGCAGCAGGGTCTGCATGTGAGCACCACCACGCGCCAGTCGCGCAAGGGGGAGATATCGAGCTGGAAGGCCTTTGCCCCAGCCCACGCCGGCAAGCTGGCGATAGAGGCAGTTGATCGCTGCATGCGGGGCGAAGGTGCGCCGTCACCAATTTATGAAGGCGAGGACGGGTTCATCGCCTGGATGCTGAACGGCCCCGACGCCAGTTATGTTGTGCCGTTGCCGGAACCGGGAGAGCCCAAGCGGGCGATCCTGGAATCCTTCACCAAGGAGCATTCGGCTGAATATCAAAGCCAGGCGCTGATCGATCTCGCCTTCCGGATGCGCGATAAGATTGATGATTTTGACGCCATCCGTAGCATCGTCATTCATACCAGCCACCACACACACTACGTGATCGGCACCGGCGCTGGCGATCCGCAGAAGATGGATCCTATGGCGAGCCGTGAAACGTTGGATCATTCCATCATGTATATCTTTGCCGTGGCGCTACAGGACGGCGAATGGCACCACATTAAATCCTATGCGCCGGATCGGGCGCAGCGCGCGGACACGGTGCAGCTATGGCGGAAAGTGACGACGGCCGAGGATCCGGACTGGACCGCGCGCTATCACGATCCCGATCCGAAAAAACTCGCCTTTGGCGGGCGCGTGGAGATCACCCTG
>JAQBTY010000294.1 GCA_027624735.1 Pseudomonadota bacterium
AAACAAAAGAAAAACGTGGATGGTCGGCCTTCGCCGACCATGACGGAGAGGGGGGAAGTTCGTGTCCCAATCAGCACAAATCGGTGAGAGGCAAGCGGAATCAAGGCCATGGACCTGATTCACAAATTTAAACCGGACAGTAGTGGCCATGGGCGTGAAGCGCACTTGGGCCCGGCAATGACGAGAGGGGTAGGTGCGAATTTAAACCGGACAGCGCTGGACCTGACTGATGCACCCTATTCCGCATCCAGTTCGCTGTCCCAGTAGAGAAAATCGCGCCAGCTTTTGTGCAGGTAGTTGGGCGGAAAGGCGCGGCCGTTTTCCTGTAGCTGCCAGGTGGTCGGCTGGTAGGGCTTCTGATGCGGATACATTTTTGCCTGACGCACGGTCATGTTGGCTTTGCGCAGATTACAGGCCGAACAGGCGGTGACCACATTGGTCCACGAGGTATGACCGCCAAGGGATTTGGGTACGACATGATCGAAGGTCAGCTCATGGGTCGGGAACCAGCCGCCGCAATATTGACAATCGAACCGGTCGCGCAGGAACACGTTGAACCTTGTGAAGGCCGGGCGGCGCGACAGATGGATATATTCCTTGAGTGCGATGACGCTCGGCAGCCGCATGGAAAAGGACGGCGAATGGACCGCATGGTCGTATTCCGAGACGATATTGACCCGATCCAAAAAGACGGCCTTGACCGTCTCCTGCCAACTCCACAGCGACAGAGGGAAATAGCTCAACGGGCGGAAATCCGCGTTGAGCACAAGGGCTGGCGAGTCCTGCATGGGCGTCACTACGCTCCTACTCACTCGACTAAACCGGCAACGACCATCGTTTATACCGGCGACATGACGAAAATATTACAAACAAACGTCAGAAAGAACAATCTTTTGAGTTTTCAGAGCTTTGACGCACCCCTTTGGAGGTAGGGGCGGTCAGAAACCCGCCCCTACCTGAATCTAGAGCATCGGCCGGTTAGTTTTACGCAGTAGGCCCCCTCACCCTCCCACAGCGCAAGGGCGCTGCGGGTCCCTCCCTCTGCCGCTTGCGGGAGAGGGTACGAAGGCTTACTGAGGCTTTAGCCGAGGTTAGCCGAAGTGGGTGAGGGGATCTTTTTTTGCATATAATTAAACAGCGAATGCTCTAGCCGCAATCCGCGATCAGGTTGGCGGAACCAGCCCCTTCATGCCGACGGCGATGCGGACGACGGTGATTTTGCCGTCCTTGCCCTTCGTGGCGACGATGGACACATTGGCGCCGGGTTTCAGGAGGTTGGTCTTGCCGGGATTCTGACGCATCACGAAGGTTTCGTCAGTTACCGCGATGATTTGTTCCCCGCCCTTGTACTTTACCTTGAAATTCCGCCCGTCGACACCGCCGACAAAAGCGTCCACCGTGGCGTTGGTCATGGTGCTTTCCGGCCCCAGGCGATATTTACGGTGGACCTCGCGCGGGTGACGCCCCTTCGCCGGAAAGATCCGAACGTCGATGGCGCGCAACTTTCCATCCATCTGGCGCATCCCGGCGGAGGCGATGAAGTCGCCTTTTTTCAATTGGGTAAAATCGACGCGGGTCAGGCTAGATACGCGGGCCTTCTTGGGTACGGTCATGGAGATTGTGTCGCCGTCGAGGGATTTGATGGTCAGCATGCCGCCGTCAAACGCCGTGACCTGACCGCGAAAATTGACGGTCGGGGGGCGCTTACCCTGTTGCGCCTCCGCGACAGTCGTAAAGCCGAGAATCAGTATGGCTGCAAGGGCGGGAAAATACCTGCCATGCACAGATTTCGTACTCATGGGTTGTTTCCTCCATTCAAAAAAAATGGCAAAAAATGGCAAAAGAGCAGATGCGGGACGCCAGTGCTTCTACAAACAAACGCATGGGTGTAAACACTGGCCAAAGGCAATAATTCCACCACGCCCCGTTACACAGAGATAATTCCTGGATCGCGCGTCCGTCCCGTTGCACCTGGCGTCTTCGCCAGCTATCTGCCGCCGATCACGGAACCATGATAGTGTTCGCGAAATTCGTAAATTTGAGGGAGAAGAAAAATGGCGACATCGACAGGAATGGAAATCATCGCGCTCGAGGAGCATTACTGGGATCCGGTGATCACCGACACATTCGCAGGCCCCAACTCGTCGCGGCGCGGCGAATTGCTGGACCGGCTTTACGATGTGCGCGATCTGCGGATCAAGGAAATGGACGAGGCCGGCATCGACATTCAGGTGCTTAGCCACGGCGCGCCGTCGGCCCAGCGGCTCGACGCCCAAACCGGCCCCGCCATCGCGCGTGAGGCGAACGACATTCTCCACACCACCGTGAAAGCCCATCCCGACCGCTTCGCCGCCTTCGCGGCGCTGGCCACGGCGCATCCGGAATCGGCGGCGGACGAGCTGGAACGCTGCGTCAAGGATCTGGGGTTCAAGGGCGCCATGATCCACGGGCTGACCAACGGCAAGTTCTGCGACGGCGAGGAATACTGGCCGATCTTCGCGCGAGCCGAAGCGCTGGACGTGCCGATCTATCTGCATCCCGGCTATCCGCACCCCGACGTGATCGCCGCCTATTACGAGGATTATCTCGGCAAGTTCCCGGCGCTGGCGACGGCGGGCTGGGGCTATACGGTGGAAACCGCGACCCAGGCGATCCGCATGGTGCTGTCGGGCGTGTTCGACGCGCACCCGAAGCTGCAGATGATCCTCGGCCACATGGGCGAAACATTGCCGTTCCTGCTGTGGCGGGTGAACTCAGCCCTGTCCCGCGTGGAAAACATCCAGACCCGTTCGTTCCGCGAAATCTTCGAAGCGCATTTTCACGTCACCACCAGCGGCAATTTCTCCAACCCGGCGCTCTTATGCACGGTGCAGGAAATGGGAATCGACCGGATCATGTTCTCGGTCGATTACCCGTTCGTCGAAAACAAGCCGGGCGTCGAGTGGGCCGAACAGCTCAACTTCAGTCGCGAGGACCGGGAAAAGATACTGAGCGGGAATGTGCGGAAGCTGTTGAAGCTTTAGGGCGAGGATGATCGCCGCGCGCTGCCCCGCACTATTTAACCAGTGCGGGTTAACCGGTGCGGGGCGGTTTGGGTCTTGCAGAAACTAAACGGTAATCAGGCGGGTGCCGGCCAGACGAATTCGGGGCGGAGCCCTTCAAAGACAGGGCGGCCATCATCAGGTGCCGGGGCACCGCTGGCCGGGTCATAAAAGGCATGATAGGTCGCCGGCAGGCTGTCAGGGTCGTACCCCATTAGATTTGGCACGATCACGCGAATGCGACTTTCTTTGTCATCGAGCATGATCGGTGTGCCACAGGTTCCACAAGTGCAGAGCTCCAGTGGCCCGTTTGGGTTTTGCGCATTGAATGGCTGACGCTTCAGGCCATCGAGGTTATCGACGGCCAGATCGCCGTGACTAAAGAAGACAACATGGGTTGTATCCTGCCCGGTAACACCCTTGCAGACAGAGCAATGACAGGTGTGGTTGTCGATCGGATCGTTATCCGAGTGGGTGTGAATATGGTCGCACCCTCCAGCGTACTTATGTGACATGTCTCCCTCCCTGTTGAACTTGGATTTTTGCGGTGGTAAATTGATGTAGTTAAGCTCAATGAGCCTAGACCACAGCCGCTATGTTAGGCGAGCGCTATGTGCTCGGTGTGAATCTCCGCTTGCGGGTTGAACCGGAAACTCGTGCGACGACCGTCCCGCCCTACCGGTCCGGTTCAAACGCCGGGCTGGTGATCTCGTCGGACAGTTTTTGCCAGCATATTTTCATGCGCATGCCGAGCACGGCGTCGTCCATGGTCACACCCTGGAGCGGCGTCATCATGCGCACGCCTTCGTCGAGTTCAATGACGCCTATCATATAGGGCGCCAGATCCTCGAACCCGGGCGGGGCGACGTGGATGTCGGTAAAGGAATAGAGCGCGCCCTTGCCGGAAACCTCGCGCCATTCCAGATTTTTCCGGCCGGTGAAGATGCTGATTGACCGCGGGTAGAACTGATATTTTTTTACCACGGGATCGTACTGGATCATCAGCTTACCGTTGCGCGCGGCTTCCCAGAACGGTTCGGTCAATTGCCACGGTTGCGGCAGCGGGCGCGGACTTTTTGCTGTGTCGGTCATGCGCTTCGCTCCAGGATCAGGCCCGCGCTCACGCTCCAGTTACGCACATAGTTGATGCAGCCGATGCCCGACACCAGCGCGGTCGACGGGTCCGGCACCTGGCGGCCATGGGCCTCGCCAAACATCTGACGCACCGCCTCGATAAGCTGCACGCCGCCGCCGGCAAGACCCGGCTGTCCCGATGAAATCTGCCCGCCGCCGGTATTGATGGGCAGGGTTCCGGTCGGCGAGATATCGGTGTTGAGGAGAAAGTCGGAGCCCCCGCCCCGGTCGCAAAAACCGATCTGCTCAAGCTGCATCATGGTCGCGATGTGGAAATCGTCATAAAGATGCGCCATGCGGATATCGCCATGGGTCATGCCGGCTTTTTCAAACACCGACGGTCCCACGACGGAGAAACCGGTTTCGGTCACGTCAGGCGTCTGGTTGTGCACATCGAAGTTGGTCAGCTCGGCAAAGGCGATGGGATGGACCATCTTCGTGATACCCATGTTTCGGGCGCGTTCGGTGGTGGTGATCAGCAGGCCGTTGGCGCCATCGCAGCGCATCACCGCATCCAGCAGACGCAGCGGCGCCGCCACCATGCGCGATGTCAGGTAATCGTCGAGCGTGATCGGCTTGTTGAAGGTCTCGCAGATATTGGGATTGGTCAGCGCGCCCTTGCGCTGTTCGACGGCGAGCTTGCCCAGCGCGTCGAAATTCAGATCGTGCTTTTCCATATAACGGCGCATGATGAAGCCGAAATAGCTCGGCGGGCCCTGCAGCCCGACCGGTTCGACGAAGTCGGTGCGGTAACTGCGCTGATCGCTGCGCTGGCGGGTATTGGCGGCGTCCGCGTTGCAACAAAGCACCATTTCGCACAGACCGGCCTGGATCGCGGCGGCGGCGCGCGCCACGTTGCCGGCCGGTGAGGCGCCGCCATTGCCGCTGGTCTGGGTCCAGCTTAGCTGCAGCCCGAGATGATCGCCGAGAAACGGCGCCCAGAACGGGTTGGCGGCCTCGGAATGGGTCTGCACGGTGGCGAGACCGTCGATGTCGGCCGGAATGACCCCGGTGCGCTCGGCAATCTGATCCATGATGTCGCCGGCGAGTTCATAGGCGGTCTTGCCCGACCGGCGCGCGATCTTTGTTTCGGCGTAGCCGATGATCGCGATCTCCCGATCCAGAAGCGGATTTTTCAAGTCCCCTGCTCCCTGCCCTGCCATGATCACGGGACTCTGCGGCCCCCTTAACCGTCACGATAGCGCGTTCGATGACGCGGCGATACGGGGCGTATACAAGCCACCGCCACAAGATGAAATTTCAGACATGCACACGCGGCCAGCCCCTCACCCTCCCACAGCGCTAACGCACTGCGGGTCCCTCCCTCTCCCGCTTGCGGGAGAGGGTACGAAGGCTTACCGAGGCTTTAGCCGAGGTTAGCCGAAGTGGGTGAGGGGATCT
>JAQBTY010000295.1 GCA_027624735.1 Pseudomonadota bacterium
TGCGAAATCCGCCGACAGGGCGGATGCCAAAGCACTGCTCATCTGCTGCACCGATTTCGGCACCGCCGATGTGGTGCAGACCCTCGAGGACGAACTCGGGAAACCGGTAATTACCAGCAACACGGCAACATTCTGGGCAGCCCTGAGAGGCGCCGGAATCGAACGGCCGATCAAAGGCTATGGCCGGCTTTTCGCGGCGCGTTAGAGCATTTTCCCTTCACGTGGACTCTCACCAGCCCGTTCGGAAAACGCGTAAGTCGAATTCATAAAGGGTTAATTAACCATAGCGGCGGATGCTCGCTGGGTCGTCCACCACCTCGCAGGCACCCCGATGCAAAGCCATTTGATCGCCGCTTTCTACGACCTTACCGACAATCAAGCCTTTTGCGAAAATATCCAGAACGCCATTAACAAGATAGGCTCCGGTGGTATTTTTGCTGGCGATAACTTGTTTACGTTTGGCCGCAATCTCGGCTTCCTCGACGACGAACGGCTCATGGCGCCGTTCAATGCCCATGCCGAAACCCAATCGGAAAAGGCTATCCTATGACGAAACCACGTACAATGCTGGGCGGCCCAACGCACCATGGGGCTCGACGGCGACATGGTCGAGGCCGCCTGCTATAAGGGCATAAGCGCGCGCATCATCGCCGATTACGTCGATCTCAAAAATAGCGACAAGACTTTTTACATATACGATTTGTTCGAACATGATGACACCATGGTGCATCACAGTTTGCCGGAACTCGGCGTCGGTCTGTTCGAGCAGGTCAAAGCGCGCTTTGACGATTTGCCAAACGTGATCGTTACCAAGGGCTTCATACCGCAAATTTTAGATGAGGTCGCGCCGGAAAAAATAGCCTTTCTTCACATCGATATGAACAACGCCGAAGCCGAAATAGCCGCGCTGGAATATTTGTGGGACCGGATTGTCCCGGGTGCGTCGATCGTGCTGGACGACTACGGATGGCTGGCCTATCGCGCCCAGAAATTGGCCGAGGATCCGTTCTTCGCCGCACGCGGTTACCAGGTGCTCGAACTTCCCACCGGCCAGGGACTGGTCATTAAGTAGCGGCGGCCGATCTATTTCCGGTCCGCTTCCCAGGCATCGATCGCTTCCTTGGCGTTGCGGAAAGCGTCGACCCCTGCCGGGATACCGCAATAGACCGTTGCGTGGATCAGCAGCTCGCGAATTTCCTCAACCGTGACGCCGTTGCGCAACGCGCCCCGCGTATGGGCTTTCAGTTCGGTCGGCTTGCCCAGCGCCGTCAGCATCGCCAGCACCAGCATGGAGCGGGTTTTACGGTCGAGCACCCCTTCCCGGCCCCAGCCCATGCCCCAGCAATATTCGGTGACCACATCCTGGATGGCGCCATCGAAGTCATTGGCCTTGGATTTTTCGATGTTAGGATCGACATATTCCGCGCCCAGCACTTCGCGGCGTATCTTCAGCCCCTTGTCGTACGTATCCTGGTTGGAAATCGCCATAATTTACTCCCTGAAAATAAACCGGCCTTCAGCCGGATTTGAGAAATCGCTTGTTACGTCTGTGATAAGTCACAAAATGCGGCGTGAACCAGGATTGAGCGGCCAGAGACTGCCGCCAGGGCGTTTCCCGAGACTGCTTCAGCGCCTCTGATTGAAGCGCACTTTCATCGTTCAAATAGTGCAGGATCACATGGGTGTATGGCTCCGGATCCCAGGCGACGATTTCGAACCGGCGCGCCATCAACCAGTCGGGGCACTCAAGCAGCATTGGAATATGTTCACTATCGTACCATTCCTCGAACGTGCCGCACTGTTCCATGGGAACCGAAAAAAACACGCACAGAATGACCGGCGCATCCAGCGGGATAACAGGTACGTTTTCACGTTCCTTGTTAAAGACCTCGACCGCGACATAGCGGGTAAAGCCGGACACCGACTGAAGCATCTCATAGGTCGGATTATCCGGTGTCAATTTGCGCTTTTTATATTCCTCATGGTCCAGCGCCTCGGGTCCGCTTAGTTCGTAGACCGCGAGATAATGGGGCCCAACGGACGAACGGTAACGCATGGCGCTTACAAATCCGGGCACACCCTGCACGTGACTCGGAGAATGATGGTTGTCGTACCAGTCATTGAACGAATCTTCCCTGCCTTCGGGCGGCGTCATTTCGGAAAACAAAATGGCGTTGCCTTTAATCTGGTCGGTTTTAGAAGCCATGAATTGGATTTACCTCATCGCCCGGCAGGCCGCGTCGAGGGCGGCTACTGTATTGTCAAAATCTTCATCCGTATGAACGGCGGAGACAAAACGGCGCACCCCGGGCAGGACATAGAGTCCGTTTTTCATCAACCCGATATCCAGATCGCGGGTGGACGCCATGTCGCACTGAATGAAATCGGCGAAACTTTCCGGTTCCTTATCCATGAAGACGATCTGCCACAACGATCCTCTGCCGATTGCAAGAGCCGGCAGATTGTGGCGGTCGAGAACCTTCTGACAGGCCGCCTGGAGATCGGCTGAGCGGCCATGCAGCCGGTCATAGAACCCTGGCGTTCTCAATTCGGCGAGCGTCGCCAGACCGGCCGCGCAGCCGATCGGATTACCGTGCAGCGTGCCGTTGATGTAGGCGTAGGTGGGCTTTCCGCGGTTCACGGGATTGCACTGTTCCATGATCCTGTCGCTGCCACCGACGCAACCGACCGGGCCGCCGCCGCCTGCTATCTTGCCATAGGACGCGAGGTCGGGTTTGACGCCGAAATATTCCTGCGCCCCGCCATAGGCGAGCCTGAAACCGGTGACCACCTCATCGAAAATCAGCAGCACGTCGTTATCGTCGCAGATCTTGCGCAATCCTTCAAGATAGCCGTCCCGCGGGAAAATGACACGCTGGACCGGCTCTACAATGATCGCCGCGAGATCAGCGCGTTCCGCTTCGACAATTTTACGGATTGTCTCGAGATCGTTGTACGGCCCAACCAGAACTGACTCAGCCAGAGATGACGGCATGCCGGCTGTATCGGGCCGCCCGACCGGGTAATTGGACAACGCCCCGGGCGAGACCGAAAAATTCGAATAATCGTGGTTGCCATGGTAGCCGCCTTCGCATTTCAGAATCTTGCTGCATCCCGTATAGGCGCGGGCGATCCGCATGGCATAAAACGTCGCCTCCGATCCGGTGGTGGTATAGGCGATCTTCTCGGCGCACGGGATCGCATCCACCAGCTCCTTGGCGAGCAGAATGGCCTTTTCATTAAGCGTACCGAAAAAATGCAGCCCCTTGGGCACCTCTTCCTGAACCGCCGCCACCACCGACGGAAACGCATGGCCCAGGATCAACGCGCCGGCGCCGCCCACATAATCGATATACCAGCGGCCGCGCACATCCTGCAGCCGCGATCCTTCACCCCGGTGAATAACAAAGCGGACGTCCTCCGGCAGTGAATAGCCGCCAAGCCCGGCGCCCGGCAAAACCTGGGCCGCCAAATTGTAATAGTCTTCATGGCTCATCGCGCCGACTGAAGTATCAGCCTGATCGATAGCGGTCTCAGCAGGTGACATGCCTGTTTCCTGTGGTTAGGCCCAAAAGCGGGCATTTCAAAAACTAATCCTCGGAAATCCTGAGCACAAGGTGGTGCATCTTCAAATTCGCGCTACACTCAACAATAAAACCAGATTTTCGCATGAGAGGGAGACAGGAAAATGACGGGACATCATGATAGCGGCATGACCGGCGCCGATATTCGCGCCAAGCTCAACCATCCGGTGGTCGACGCCGACGGCCATATGATCGAATGCACCTTCGCCATCCTTGATTTCGTCAAACAGGTTGGCGGGGCGGATATCGCCCGCAAATACGAAACCTCGCTGAACGAAGAAAATACTGCCCGTGGCAGGCGCGCCGTCTGGGTCGGCAATTCGGGGCCCGCCTCGATCGACCGGGCGACCGCCATGCTGCCGCGTCTTTACTACGAAAGGCTCGACGAGGCCGGCATCGATTTCGGCCTGGTCTATGGAACGCAGGCGCTCACTGTGCTGCGGATTGGCGATGATGAACTGCGCGCGGTTGTCTACCGTTCCATGAACACCATGTACGCCGATATGTTCAGCGGACTGTCCGACCGGCTGACCCCGGTCGCCTTGATCCCCATGCATACGCCCGGCGAAGCCGTGGCCGAGCTCGATTACATCGTGAAAGAGCTCGGGCTCAAGGCCATCGTCATGAACACCCAGATCCCGCGCCCTGTACAGGAGGTTGTCGACGAAGCGCCGCACCTGGCACAATACACCATGGCGCCGTTTTCTCCCGCCATCGATCAGGGGGACGCGTACGATCCGGTGTGGGCCAAATGCGTCGAGCTTGGCGTCGCGCCGACCTGCCATAATTCATCGCGCGGCCGCGGCACCCTGCACAATTCACCAACCAACTACGTCTTCAACTCGCTTGGCAGTTTCGGTCAGGGCAGCGAATATTTCTGCCGTGCCCTGTTCATGGGCGGCGTGGCCCACCGCTTCCCGACGCTCAAATACGCGTTTCTGGAGGGTGGTCCGTCCTGGGCCTCGCAGCTCTATAACAACCTTTTCGAATATTGGGAAAAACGAAACCTCGAGGCATTGAAGAAGAATCTCGACCCCGCCCAGCTGAATGTCGATCTGCTGGTCGAGAAGTTCGAGAAATACGGCAACGAATACCTGACGCCCGAACGGATCCGCGCCGATCCCGATCATCCCGCCTCGACCCGCCTGAAAGTCCCACCCGAAGAAGTCAATGATTTCGCGCAGACCGGCGTTACCAAACCCGAAGATATCCGTGACATCTTCGAGCGCAATTTTTATTTCGGCTGCGAGGCCGACGACAGCCTCAATGGTCTCGCGTTCGACACCAGGTACAACCATTTAGGCCTCAAGCTGAACGCCATATTGGGATCCGATATCGGTCACTGGGATGTCCCCGACATGACCAAGGTCATGGTCGAGGCCTACGAGATGGTCGAGGACGGCATCATGACCGAAGACGATTTCAGCGAGTTTACCTTCGGCAACGTGGTCGGCCTGCACGGCGGCATGAACCCGGACTTCTTCAAGGGGACGGTCGTCGAAGATGCGGCCAATAAATCGATGAACAAATAAACGATCAGATCCCGGGAGAGGCCAATGCCGAAGACATTGTTCGAGAAAATCTGGGATCGACATGTGGTCGGCGATCTCGGCGACGGGTTTGCGCTGGTGTTCGTCGACCGTCACATGATTCCCGAAGTCGCGGCCAAACACGTTCATAACCTAAAGGCCCAGGGGCTTGCCCTCAAATATCCCCAATATACTTTCGCGGTCTCGGATCACACGGTGCCCGCCATGTGGGCGGCGCTGAAAAATCCCACGGACCGGCAAAACGATTACACAAAAAGCATGAAAGCCGGGGCGGCGGCATTCGGCTTTCATCATTTCGATGTGGACACGCCGGATCAGGGCATCAGCCACATCGTCGCCGCCGAACAGGGGCTTGCGCTGCCGGGAGCCACCCTCGCCTGCGTCGATAGTCACGTCTGCACGGTGGGGGCGCTCGGCGGTCTATCGTG
>JAQBTY010000296.1 GCA_027624735.1 Pseudomonadota bacterium
CGACCGTTTCAAGGATTTCAGCATCGCCTATCAGGGCATGTTCTACCCCATGGAAACCGACCATATGGGGCATGCCAATGTGCGCTATTACAGCCGGGCGTTTAACGAGGCGGCCTACTTCACCTTCACCACAGCGGGCATCACGCCGGCCTATATGCGGGCCAATGACCGCGGCATGGCGGCGGTAACGGAGAATTACGAATACAAGCGCGAGATCATGCCGGGCGATCTTATTCAGGTGCGGACCTGCCTGATCAACTTCACGCCCAAGAGCCTGCATGTGTGGGGCGTGATGATCGATGCCGCCACCGACGAGGTCTGCGCCATCAACGATCAGGTCTGCGTGTCGCTCGATACCGTCGCCCGCAAATCGGTACCGTGGCCGGAAGAAATTTTCGCGAAGGGCAAAAGTCTGGTGAAAGAGCGTCCGGTGGTTTAAGCGATCACTCCGCCGCGCTGGCGATAACGGGTGATAA
Source organism: Pseudomonadota bacterium (assembly GCA_027624735.1). Lineage (GTDB taxonomy): Bacteria > Pseudomonadota > Alphaproteobacteria > MPNO01 > UBA2964 > JAQBTY01. The sequence goes on from JAQBTY010000296.1 coordinate 477, forward strand.
CCGGCTGCCCTTTTACTTTTACTCGTCATTACCGGGCTTGACCCGGTAATCCATCTGAAGTGCAGGCAACCTGCTGGCCATCCTGGATTACCGAGTCAAGCCCGGTAATGACGAAATATAATATTGCAAGCCCGCTACTCCGCGGCGCTTGCCGCCATCCGCTTTCCAACAAAATATTCGCGGCCGAGGACGAGCGCGCCCAACGCAACGCCTGCCAGATCGATGACGTGACCCAACGCCGTGCCGCCGGCGGGCGTCAAGGCAGCGAAACCGGCCGCCATCAAAAGCAGGCGGATCACGATGTTCAGCGAACGGCTGAAATATCCCGCGACGGCGACGGATATCAGGTAAACGCCGATCGCGGCCGTTGCGATGGCGAGCAGGATGGTGCCGGCATCGCCGATCATCAGAAGACCCGGCCCAAAGACGAAGACAAATGGAATGATAAAGGCCGTCCAGGCGAATTTCATGGACTTTACCGCCGTGGTCATGGCGCTGGCCCCGGTCAGGGCGGCGGCGGTAAAGGCGCAGAGCGCCACCGGCGGGGTGATCATCGACATCATGCCGAAATAGAGAATGAAGAGATGCGCCGCCATGGGCTCGATGCCGGCCTCGACGATCGCCGGCGCGACCAGGAAAGCCAGCAGCACGTAAACACCCGAGGTCGGCATCCCCATGCCCAGAATGATGCAGGTGATCGCCGCGATGATCAGCAGCAGGATGACGTTCTGGCCGGCCAGCGCCACCAGCGCCTGGGTCAGCGCAAAGGCGAACCCGGTGGTGGAGATGATGAAAATGACAAAACCGGCGGAGGCCAGGATCAGGATCAGCTCGACGGTGATCTTACCGGCATTGACGAACGAATTGAGAAACGAGTCGACAGTGATCCTGTACCCGGCATAGGACCGGACGCTGCCGAGCAGCACCACGGCGATGCAGGCATAGATGGCGGCTTCCTGCGCCTCGACCCAGAACTGGAACAGCGCGACCAGCAGGACCACAAAGGGGATTGTCAGATGCCACCCTTCCCGCATGACCTTGCGGACATCGGTCAGTTCGGAATCCGCCACGCTGATCTTTTCCTTGGCCGCGATCAGATCGACCTGCACAAAGACCGCGAAATAATACAGCAGCGCCGGAATAAGCGACGCCAGCACTACCTTCTGGTATTCGATTTCGAGGAATTCCGCCATCAGGAACGCCGCGGCACCCATGATCGGCGGCATGAACTGCCCGCCGGTCGATGCGACCGCTTCGATGGCGCCGGCGTCTTCGGCCGAATAGCCCGAGCGCCGCATTAGCGGAATGGTGATGACGCCGGTCGACGCGACGTTGGACGTGGCGCTGCCGGAGATCGACCCGAACAGCGCCGAGGCCACGACCGATATCTTGGCCGCCCCACCGCGCCGCCTGCCGAACCCCGCCATGGCGAGATTGGTAAAGAATTCGCCGCCGCCGGTCAGCAAGAGTAACTGACCGAAGAAGATAAAGACCACCACCACCTCGGCGCCGATTTGCAATGGCGTGCCATAGGCGGCGCCGGCATCAAGCCCGAGGTCTGTCACCAATGCGTTCCAGCCAACCTCCAGCGACCTCATCTCGCCCGGAACATGGTGGCCGAGCAGGCCAAAGATAAAAAAAGCCGCGACCACCGACAGCAGCGCATAGCCGGTCGAGCGGCGCAACGCCTCGAGTACGGTTATCAAGACCAGGAAACCGAGGATCAGACATTCCTCCGTCCGGTTTCCGTAAGCCTGAGACAGGCGTTCATACTGGAGGGAAATATAGAGAAACGTTACCATCCCAGCGACAGCCCCGACCCAATCGAACCACGGGATCACGCCGCCCGCGCTGCGGTTCGCGCGCAGGGACAGAAAAGCAATAAAGACCGACAATCCCAGTATCAGCGCCAAAACGGATTGCGGAAAGAAAGTCCAGCCGAACCATCGCTGTGCCTCGACCGCCCACAGGACGCAGGTGACAGTAATTAGCGCGGCGGCGCCGTTGACCAGAAACCTGACCGCCTTTGAGTTGGACAGGACGGTATTCTCGTTGAGTTCTTCGGCCATGTTTCTGGCTTGAAAAAAACGGGTGCCGCATCCGTCGATGAAGCACCCGATCAGATCGTTACATCACGCCGAGTTCCTTGTATGCCTTGAGCGCGCCCGGATGATATTCAACCGGCGATGTCGCTTTCATCTTCGTCGGCTCGAACAGGTTGAAACGGCTGTTCGCGGCCTTCAGATAAGCCTTGTTGGCATGCATGGTCTTCACGAGCTTATAGATCACGTCGGCCGAAACATGCGTCCCCGTGGTCAGAAAATACGGATAAGCGATTACGTTAGTTGGGCCGACCACGCCGGGCGTCGCCGGCGAGGGATGGATGGTCATCACGAAGCTTTCCGGATAGACGCCCTGCATCCGCTTGACCGCCGCCGGATCGTCGCTGATCGACAGGAACCGCAACCCGCCGCGCGATTTTAACATGGCATGCTGTTTCTTCGACGCGCCCGCCCCCGGCGACACCGTTGCGATGTCGAGCTTGCCGCGCGCCATGTCGTCGCCGGTCGGCAAATAACTCGCGTAGGGCGTATTCTTCATGTCTTCCTGGGATAGACCGCCATTGGCAAGAAGCGCCGACTGAATGAACTGGAGAATGGCCTGGGCCGTAAACTTGTTCCCCATACGCATTCCCTTGGCATCGGCGACCGTCTTGATCGGCGAGTCAAACGGCACAGCAAGATCGATGCGAAGCGGATAGACCATGCCCACCAGGCGAAAATTCTTATGAACCTTGCCCTCGAAAATACCCGTGCCGAAACGGGCAAACCGAGATTCGGCGGCGTTGTTCACCCCGAAATCGACCTTGCCCGCATTCATCTGCGGCACGAGGGACGACGATCCGCCACCCGGCTTGACGCGGAACAGCAACCCAGCCTTGTCGTTCATCAGCTTGGAAACAGCGGTTCCGACCCCAAAGCCCAGCGAACCCTGCTTGTTGGTGCCGATGGAATATGTTTTTTGCGCGAATGCTGGCAGGGCGACACCTGCCGCCACGACCGCCGCGATCATTAATGTGCCAAATCTCATCTCAATCCGTCTCCCGGAAAAATTTCGATATTTTTAAGAATGCCAATCTACACATCTTGATCTATGCTTCCAAGAGGAGAGTAGGGCCCTATAACCAAACATTATTCATTGAATTTTGGTGGGGATCAGAGAAACGCGTCCAATGCGTTATTGAATAAATTTGGGTTTTCTATCGCCGCGTAATGACCGACCCCCGGCAACAGGTGAAATACCGCCTGGGGAAGCGCGGCCGCAACCGATCGGCATATCGCTTCCGGCGCCACTGGGTCATCCGCACCGCACAGCACTAGCGATGGGACTGTGATTTTGGGCGCATCGGCAAAAAAATCGGCGGCGGCCAGCATCTCCACCGCCTGGCGAAATCCGGTGGGTTTGATCTGTGCCATAATGTCGACGGCTTTCTGCCGCGCCTCATCGGATACCGAGGGGCTCATGATGGCCGGGCCTTTTTCATAGGCGAACCGCATCGGGCCTAGCGCGTCGAAAACTTCAAGACGGCCGGCTTTGGCTCTATCCCGTTCCGCCGCCGGTAACCCACCCAGGCCTGTCAGCCCATGGGCGAAAATAAATGACCGGGTCCGGTCGGGATGCCTTGCGGCAAACCGCGCGGCGATCAGGGCGGCGACGGACTGACCCAGGATATGAATTTTCGTTTCGCCCAGCGCATCGAGCAGCGCGACCAGCGCCGCCACATAGTCATCGACCCCAGGCGCGTCACCCGCCAACCCCTGTGAGCCGCCATAGCCCGGCATGTCCCACGCGATGACACGGTGACGGTCCGCGAAATGCGTGAGCTGATATTCCCAGCTTGCCGAGGCGCCGCCGATGCCATGCAGCAGAACCAGCGCCGGCCCCTGCCCGGCTTCGCGCCAGGCGATGGTGCGGCCGGCAATGTTGCGGCCGGCGATGTCGAGTGTCTGGAGATCAGGAAGAACCATGGCGGTCAGGTGACCGCTTCTCTTTCCTTCGGCGGGGTGACATACATCCTGGCGACCCGGTCGAGTTCCGCCAGGCAGTCAGCGTCCCAATCCGCCTTGGGGCGCATGTCGGCGCCCCAATGGCCGACCGTATCCTCTCCCCGCAGCAGCATGGCCGAGGCGCCGGGGAACGCCGTCTCGCGAATGGTCGGCGGAACATAATGGATCGAATAGCCGATCCGGCGGTCGTACGACTTATTGGGCTGCGAGCCATGCACGCAATCTTCCTTGTGGAAGGAGAACTGACCGGCCCTGAGCACCATGGGCACCGCCTTATCGGTGTCGACATCGGTGATCGTCTGGCCGCGCGACAGCAGATTTTCAGCGGATTTGAATTCTTCGTGGTGATAGATGCCCTGGTTATGGGTGCCAGGAATAAACTCCATGCAGCCGCTTTGATGATTGCTGTCGGAGATGGCGATCCAGGCGGTCAGGGTGTCGGGCGGCTCAAGCCCGTAATAGGTGGAATCCTGGTGCCACGATACAAATCCCGGATCATGCGCTTCCTTCTGAAAGAAGCTGGAGCCCCAGCACAGAATGTCGGGGCCCATGATGTCTTCCACCGCGTCCAGCAGCCTGGGGTGGGAAATGACATCGCACAGGAACCGGAACGGCAGATGCGCCTTGATCTTGCAGCGCGCCTGGATCTGGCTGCCCCATTTAGCCTCGACCGCCTCGATCTTGCGGCGCAACTCGGCGGCCTCTTCGGTGGACAGCAGATCGACGGGGCCCACGAATCCATTGCGATGATAGGTCTGGACCTGCTTATCTGTTAAAATTTTTGGCATAAATTCCTCCGCATCGATGAACGCACGCTACCCGTGCCATCGCCGTATTTCAAGGCGTTAGGCGCGTACCTTTGCCGCGCCCCTGCGGGGGTTAGAGCAATATAATTTTAAATGGAATCATGCGGCAAAGGCCCACCTCCCCTAGCCCCTCCCCCCTAAAGGGCGGAGGGGGACAACATGCATGATCTGATAGGACTCCCTCTCCGCCCTCGGGGGCGGAGAGGGTTGGG
>JAQBTY010000297.1 GCA_027624735.1 Pseudomonadota bacterium
GCGTGCCCCCACCCTTTATTCGTCATTACCGGGCTTGACCCGGTAATCCAGGGAACCCGCAGGCGAAACGGGGCCCAACTGGATTACCGGGTCAAGCCCGGTAATGACGTATAGAGGGTGGTCTCGGCTCCAGCTTCGCTTAACCGCAACGACAATTATTTCTGCCCCCAGATGTTTCCCCACCCTGCCGTACCTGCTAGTTTCGCCCATCCAATTAATCACCCAAAATTCGTGAGGGACGGCGTATGAGCGACAGTGGAATCCAGAAATCAAATCAGCGGTATCAGTCCGACATCATCGTCGATTTGATCAAACAGTTCGGCTTCAAGCATATCTCGCTCAATCCCGGCGCGAGCTATCGCGGCCTGCATGACAGCTTGGTTAATCACGGCGAAAACGATCCGCCGATGATGCTGTGCACGCACGAAAAAATCGCCGTCCAGATGGCCCATGGTTATGCCCGCGTCACCGGCGAGCCGATGATCGCCATTGTTCATAATCTGGTCGGTCTGCTGCATGCGCCGATGGGGGTCTATTACGCCTATCTCGACCGCGCGCCGGTCTTTATCATCGGCGCCACGGGACCGGTGGCGGAGACCAAACGCCGGCCCTATATCGACTGGATTCATTCCGCCAACGTGCAGGGTCAGATCTTGCGCGATTACGTCAAATGGGACGCACAGCCGGCGACCATCGATTATGTGCCAGACGCCTTCGCGCGCGCCTATTCGGTAATGATGACCGCCCGCCAGGGGCCGATCTATATGTGCTATGACGCGGGCCTTCAGGAAGCTGAGCTCGATCACGATGTCGCCATGCCGCCCGCCAGTGCGGCGCGCGTCCCGGCTCAGGCCGCCCCCGATCCCACCGCGCTCACGCAGGCCGCGGACATGCTGGCCGCCGCCGAACGCCCGGCCATCGTCGCCGATTTCGCGGCCCGCCCGCCGCATGGCTGGGACCATGTGATCAATCTGGCCGAAACGCTCGGCGCCAGCGTGTGGGACGTGAATTCAAGGCTGAACTTCCCGAGCAACCATCCGCTCAATTTGTCGATGGATCACGCGGCCTGTTACGACGGGGTCGATTGCGTGCTGCTGCTCGATGTCGCCGATTTCGAAAAACACACCCATGTACGCGATATTTCAAACCGCACGGTCAAATCCGCGGTGAAGGAAGACGCCAAATGGATCGATATCGGCTGGACCGATACCGAAATTTCCAAATGGTCAATGGATTATTCCCGCACGCTCTATCCCGATATACGGATGACGGCGGACGTGGTCACCGCATCGCCCATGCTCACCGATCTTTTGAAAGAACGTATCGCCAAGACCGATGGGCTGGCGCAAAAAATCGCCAACCGCACGGAGTTGATCGGCAAGAAACATAACGAGCTGCGGACGCAATGGCGCAAGGAAGCCGAAGAAGATTGGGATGCCCAACCGATGACCTCCGGGCGGCTGGCGCTCGAGATCTGGGAGGTCATCAAGGACGAGGACTGGGTACTGACCGCCGGCGGCATGCACGACATGGCCCGCAAGGTGTGGGATTTCGACCGTCCTTACTGCCATGGCGGCCGCGAACTCGGCACCGGCACCCAGATAGGCACCTCATTGGGCGTAGCACTTGCCAACAAAGGCAAGGGCCGGCTGGTGATCGATCTGCAGCCCGACGGCGATTTGATGTTCGACGCCGGCGCTCTATGGATGGCGGCGAAATATGAAATCCCCATGCTGGTCGTGATGTACAACAACCGCGCCTATTACAACGACTGGAACCATCAGATCGTCATCGCCAAGAACCGCGGCACCGATCCGAACCGCGCCCATATCGGTATGGATCTGCTCGACCCGAACCCCGACTTCGCCGGTCTCGCCCGCGCCCAGGGCTGGTGGGCCGAAGGGCCGATCGAAAACGGCGACGATGTGCAGGCCGCTTTGCGCCGCGCCATCGAACAGGTCAAGAAAGGTAAACCGGCCCTGGTCGACACCATCTGCCGCCGCGGCAAGGGCACGGCCGCGCTGACGTAGGTCGTCTCTACGCCACATTCGTCATGCCCGGGCTTGACCGGGGCATCCAGGAGAACAAAAGACTGGATTGCCGGGTCAAGCCCGGCAATGACGAACTATATTCGTCAGCCCGCCAGCTCCGCCACCCGGTCGCGGGTGTAGACATCGTTCCACTGGCGGTAGGATTGTTCCCAGTTATAGGGCTTGAAATCTTCCGTGGGCGTCAGATCGACGCGTTTGCCGCCGAGCCAGACGTCTTTCAGATTGTCCCGGTCCTGAAGCGTGGTGATGTCATCCAGCGGGTTGGCTTTCACCACCGTGATGTCGGCAAGCACACCGTCGGCGAGCCTACCCACATTGTTGCCTTCGCGCAGCAGCTTGGAATTTTCGCTGGTGGTGCATTTGAGCGCCTGGCCCGGCGAGAAGCCGAGATATTTGACCATGATCTCAAGTTCCTTGGCATGCCATTCGCCGTAGGGCGTCACGGCAAATCCGCTATCGGACCCGACCATGAAGGGCACACCCGCTTTGCGCGCTTCCACCAGCATTTCCGAAGCGATTTCAACGTCGTTGCGATTCATGTTCGGGCGCCACTTGAAGCAAGGATCGCCTTGACGGGTGAATTCAACCGTGTTGACCAGGAAAGTCAGTGCCGGCGACAGGGTGGCGCCACTTTCAACCACCGCATCGAGCCCTTCCTGATCCATCTCAAACCCATGGAAGAGGATATCTACCCCGGCACGTGCTGAGGTAAGCACCGCTTCGCGGCCCCGCGCATGGCTGATGCATTTCACGCCCAGCCGATGGCATTCCTCGACCATGGCGGTGAGCTCCTGCTGGTTGAAGCAGGCCATCAGTTCACCCTTGGCGTTGCGGTTGAGCCCGTCGGCGGTAAACTTGATGAAATCGACCCGGTCCTTCACCTGCAGGCGGATTTCCTCCACCGCTTCATCGATGCTCTTGACCAGAACGCCGACCGAGCTTTCCGGCACGCCGATCCAGCTGGGATACCAATCGCCAAGTCCCTGGCGCGACGTGATCTGACGGCCCGAACTGGTAATGCGCGGTCCCTCGAACATGCCTGAATTGATTCCATCACGGACCGATGTGGAGACGCGATTGGTCGAGGCGGGATCGGCCAGGGATGTATAGCCCGATTTGAGAACTTTTTGCGCCGCAGCCAGGGCTCGTAGCGCGCGGAACTCCGGCGGGGAATACATGTCCACGTCTTCATTGGCCTGGGCGTTGCCGTAGCTCAGATGAACATGGATATCGATCAATCCGGGCAGCACAAAATCGTTGCTGTAATCGACGATCTCATCACGGCCGCCCGGTTTTGGTGCGTCGGCGGTGGGGCCGACAAAGCTGACCCGGTTATCGTCGATGACGATGGTCTGGTTATCCGCCGCCGTCTCGCCGAGCCCGTCGAACAGTTTGCCGCACGTCAGATGTGTACTCATTCAATGCCTCTTTAAAATCGCCAACTGCTCAAAGCGGTAGCGCAATAAGGTTGTTGATCATGCTGTGATCGCAAACGACCACCCGTTCCCTGAATTTCGCGACACCATCCACCATCACCACATGGTCACGATATTCGCCGGTGCTGAAGACGCAGAGCGCGCCGTCCGGCATGGTGCGGGTAACCAGATAGTTAGCCCTCACCTTCCATTCATCGGCGCCGGACTCAATGAGCTGAATGCAGCTCACCATGTGGCGATAGCGATGGGGAATGAAAACATTGGCGGTGCGGACTGAAACCACACGATCCTGCAGCATGCCGCGGCTGTCGCACAGGATTATGCTGAGCGGCAGGCCGCGCTCCATATTGTCCCGCGTGGTTATCCGGTACAGGCACGGGTCGGTAAACAGATCGGGCCATTCCTCATAACGGCCGCCATCGATGACGTGCGCGTATTCGGCCATCAGCGCCGTCACTTCGGCCGGCACATGGATATTGTCGCGCGCAAGATCGATGGCCGCCATCCCTATACCCCCATCAGTTCGCGATAGCCGGTGTAGAAACCCCGCACACCGCATTCCGATGCGCGGCTGTTACGGATGGTTTCAATGGAATCCCCGGCAAGCTCCATCACCGACGCCTTGTCCTTGTCGCCTTTTGTGCCGCGCTGCACCAGATTGCCGACCATGCCGTCTTCCATGGATATATAGCCGCTTGGGCCGATCAGATTGCATTGCTTGAGCCGGCCCTGGGTTTTCCACTCCTCGTCATCGGCATAGCCGAGCACGGTCCACATCAGCTCGGAGCCCTCGACGCCGCGCGGGATCAGCACGCGAATGGCAATTGTATTGTGGATCTGCTGCAGCATGAAGTTGGGAAAGCCGGTCTGGATCGCGGTGGTGATGCCGTCGCCAAATTCATCCCACTGTTCGATCACCGACGGATCGTGCAGACCGAACTGTCCCATCTCTTCGCTGCCGGATCGGAACTGCGCGGTCTCATACACCTCGCCGCCCTGGTCGGTCGCCATCTTGGACCAACTCAGATGGTGCCAGCCGCCGCGGCCCATCTCTATCGCCCCTTCCATGGTCAGCCGGTTGAGCTTCAGCTTGGTCGCCCAGGCATGCAGGATGGTCGCATGATAGGGATCGGTGGCGTTTTCCACATACAGCTTCCAGTTGGAATCCAGGTACTGGCTGTAATAGCCCAGCACCTTGAATTCCTTGCCGGCGACGCGCGTAGTATTGGCCAGCATCTCCGGCCCCATATAATCGCTGAGCGGTTCCACCTCGTCGCTGAAGGTGCCGAAGACGATACCGTGAAGGATTTCCACCCGAAGACGCTGCAGCCCGTGATCGCAGGTCTGAAAATCGTCTGGCAGCCCGCCCTTGCCGTTGATACCTTTGCCAAACGGCACGTTCCGCAGATTACCGTCAAAGTCATAAAGCCAGTTGTGATAGATGCACATCAGCTCTTTGACATTACCAAACAGCTCGAAAAGCAGCATCGAGCCCTTATGCGCACAACGATTGACCATCGCATTGACGCCGCCGCCGGGGGTCCGCACCATAATCACCGAGGTATCGCCCACGTCCATTAGGCGGTAATCGCCTGCATGGGGGATTTCGATTTCCAGCCCAAGATAATGCCAGGTGCGGCCGCGGAAGATGCGCTGCATCTCCGCCTCATGAACATCCGGATCGGTGTAAATGAGATAGGGCGTCCGCCGCACACCTTCTTCCGGCCAGTCAAACAGAGGCGCACGCTGATCCATGGATTGGTTCCCTTTTTCCGCAGCATTACGGAACATGGCTAGGTTGACGCAACGGTATCACATTAGAAATTTGCCCTCAAACATGGCGCGCTGGTGTCAGGTTTAATCACACTCCTCTCCCCCCTCCGTCATGGTCGGAGGGTGATGCCGGGTAGAACTAAAAGCCGTGGTTTACTTGATGAGAAATCAGGGATACCATTTCGGGAATAAGAAAAATTGTCGACAGAATGACGGTATACCCCGACTCATTGAGAAAGCGAAATTAACGCTTGCTGGGCCCATTGAAAAGGATTCTT
>JAQBTY010000298.1 GCA_027624735.1 Pseudomonadota bacterium
GAAGGGTGGCGAAATTATGGGGCTACCATTGCGCGATGCGCGCGATCTGTTTGAAAAAGAATACCTGAGGGCGCAGATTTCCCGATTTGGCGGTAACGTATCGCGTACCGCGATGTTCGTCGGTATGGAGCGTTCCGCCCTGCACCGGAAGCTAAAGTCGCTTGGGGTCACGGGAGAAAAAATTGAGGAAACCAGTGTCGGGTAGCGCTGCAACGACCGGGAATTTCTGTCCATGAAAATCATCATCTGCGGCGCGGGTCAGGTCGGCTATCATATAGCGCGACAATTATCCGCCGAGCGGCACGATGTCGCGATAGTCGATCAATCGCCGGATCTCGTGCGGCGGGTCGGCGATTCGCTCGATGTCCAGGCATTTGTCGGATTTGCGTCTCATCCTGAGGTCCTTGAACGCGCCGGAGCAGCGGATGTCGACATGATGATCGCCGTTACCCAGGCCGACGAAGTCAACATGGTTGCCTGCCAGGTCGCTCACTCTCTGTTTAACGTGCCGACCAAAATTGCCCGCGTGCGTTCCCAGAGTTATCTGCAGCCTATCTGGGCCGACCTCTTCAGCCGCGACAACATGCCCATTGACGTGATCATCTCGCCGGAAATAGAAGTGGCGAGGGCCATATCCCGGCGCCTTCAGATGCCTGGTGCGTTCGAAAGCATCGCGTTATCGGATGGACAGGTGCGTATGATGGGGGTGCGCTGTGCCAGTGACTGTCCCGTCATCAATACGCCGTTGCGGCAATTGACGGGCATATTCCCGGATTTGAACATCGTCGTGGTTGCCATTGTACGGGACGGTCAGGGGTTCGTGCCGGCGGCCGACGACCAGATGCTGGCGGGTGACGACGTCTATTTTGTCGCCGACGCCGAGCATGTCTCGCGGGCGATGATGGTCTTCGGGCACGAGGAAACGATTGCCCGCCGGATAATAATTGCCGGTGGAGGTCATATCGGGGCCTTCCTCGGAGGAATTCTGGAAAAGGACCATCCGGGCGTTAGCGCCAAAATTATCGAATCGAACAGCGCCCGGGCGCATGAGATCGCCGATAATCTGGATCATACCATCGTGATCAATGGAGACGTTATCGACCCCGAAATTCTGGATGATGCGAGTGTCTCGGAATGCGAGGCCATCATCGCCGTTACGAATGATGATGAAACCAATATTCTCGCGTCGTTGCTCGCGAAAAGATTTGGCACTAAACGGGCCGTCACTCTGATCAACAATGCGACCTATTCTCCGTTGATTACGTCGCTTGGTATCGATGTCGTGGTCAGCCCAAGAGCGATAACCGTATCGACCATTCTTCAGCATGTGCGCCGGGGCAAAATTCGAGCCGTTCATTCGCTCGCGGAAGGGTTCGGTGAACTGATCGAGGCCGAAATTCTGGAAACGTCCGGATTGAGCGGACAGACAATCGGCGAGGCCGATTTGCCCGATGGCGTGTTGTTTGGGGCAATCGTACGCGATGATCAGGTCATCATTCCCCGTGCCGATACCGTCATGCGTGTGAATGATCGAGTGGTTCTGTTCGCGGAAGCCGCGGCCGTCAGGGCGATCGAAAATCTGTTTGCCGTAAGACTGGAGTTCTTCTGAGAGATGGAAGCAGCGTAAAATGTCGCGGATAGCCTATACGAATGGCCAATATGTTCGGCAAGCCGATGCAATGGTCAACATTGAAGACCGCGGCTACCAGTTTGCCGACGGTGTTTATGAGGTCATTGCCGTGGCCAATGGCCGATTGGTGGATGGCGAGCAACATTTCGATCGGCTGGAGCGGTCGCTCGAGGGGCTGCGCATGGATCCACCGTGTGGCCGGCATATTTTGCCATTGATCATAATGCAGGTTTTGCGGCGCAATCACATCGTTCAGGGATTTATTTATTTGCAGATCACGAGAGGTGTCGCGCCGCGTAATTTCGCTTTTCCCCCACCCGATACCGCTTCTTCCTTGGTTGTGATAGCGGGTCGAAAAAATCTGCCCGCGTCCCTCGATATGGCACAGGGGGTAAAAATCGTGACAGTGCCCGAAACACGGTGGTCACGCCCCGATATTAAGACCGTTTCCCTGCTGGCCAGCGTTCTCGCCAAACAGGAAGCCATTGATCGAGGGGCTTATGAAGCGTGGTTTGTTGATAAAGCGGGCACGATCACCGAAGGGGCGTCTTCGAATGCCTGGATCGTCGTGGATGGTAAGGAAATCGTTACGCGGCCATTGGGTCAGGATATCCTCGCTGGAATTACCCGGCAGACACTGATTTCATTAGCTAGAGAGAGCAACCTTAAGGTAACGGAGAGGCCCTTCAGCATTAATGAGGCCCTGGCGGCCAAGGAGGCCTTTGTGACAAGTACCACGGCATTCGTTATGCCCGTGGTAGCGATCGACGACACACAGATAGGCGACGGAAAACCTGGTGACGTCGCGATACAGCTGTTCGATGCCTATCGCCGCTATATCGATCAGGCCACAGATGGCCTCTGAAACGCTTCGGTTGCCGCAGGCAGTGTTGTTTGATTGGGACAATACATTGGTGGATACCTGGCCGGTCATCCATGAGGCGATGAATACCACTCTGTCGGCGATGGGTCAGCCGGTCTGGAGCATGGTGGAAACCAGGGATCGGGTGCGCCGCGCTTTGCGGGAAGCCTTTCCCCCCCTGTTTGGTGATAGGTGGGAGGAGGCGAGGGATATATTTTATACCCGGTTTCGCGAAATTCATCTGGACAGGCTTGAGGTTCTACCTGGCGCGGAAGATGTCCTGAAAGGATTTGCCGATCGGGGCGTTTTTTTAGGGGTGGTCAGCAACAAGATGGGCGATCACCTGAGGAAAGAGGCGGCTCATCTCGGCTGGGAAAAATATTTTGGCCAGATAATCGGGGCCACCGATGCTGTTCGGGACAAGCCTGCCCGGGAACCGGTCGAAATGGCACTGCGTGGCAGCGGCGCCGTGCCTGGGCCATCGGTCTGGTTTATCGGTGATACGGAAATCGATATGGAATGCGGTCACAACGCCGGCTGTGTTAAGATTTTAGTTCGGGAAAACCGGCCAAGTGATCATAAATTCGACAAATATAGGCCTGACAGGCATTTTATTAATTGTCTGGACCTCTGTGCACTTGTCTCTGGGTTATAAACCGCCATATCTCAAAAACGGTCACTTTAATCGACGTCCGGTATGCGGAAGGGTTCGGTTGTGGTTTAATGGTGATCTGTAATTTCTCTACCGTGCGGCATTGGGTCGGCGGAGAGCCAAAAAATAGAAGACTATTAAAATGCCGACAGAAAAAAAAGAGGACCTGCAAGCCGTGTTTTTGAATAACGTTCGCAAGAGCAAGTCGCCGGTAACGGTGTTTCTTGTGAATGGGGTAAAACTTCAGGGCATTATCACATGGTTCGACAATTTCTGTGTGTTGCTGCGCCGGGACGGACATTCGCAACTTGTCTACAAGCATGCGATTTCCACGGTAATGCCAGTGTCGCCGATTTCTTTATATGACGAGAAAGACGAGGACGAGTCTGCCGACGCATGAGATGATGAACGGTGCCGCCGGTGGCGCCGTTAACTCTAGGGAACGCGCGCTCGTTCTGCATCCTTATAAAAAGGCCGACGGAGCGACCAGAAGCGTCGAGTCTTGTCTGGACGAAGCGGTTGGTCTGGCGCAGGCGATCGATCTTGACGTCGTCTGCGCCGAAACTGTTCGTTTGCAGCGGGCCCGGCCTGGAACCTTGCTTGGTCCGGGCGCGGTGGACACCTTCCAGACCATCATCGCCGAAGAAGAAATTACCGTCGTGGTGATCGATTTTCCGGTTTCCCCTGTTCAGCAGCGAAATCTCGAAAAGGCCTGGAACTGTAAGGTTATCGATCGTACCGGCCTGATTCTCGAAATTTTCGGCGCCCGTGCGAGAACCAGAGAAGGCCGCTTGCAGGTCGATCTCGCCCATCTTTCGTACCAGCGCAGCCGCCTGGTCCGTAGCTGGACCCATCTGGAAAGACAGCGAGGCGGCAGTGGCTTTCTTGGCGGCCCAGGTGAAACGCAGATCGAATCGGACCGCCGGCAAATCGACGAACGCATTACAAGGATCAAGCGTGAATTATCGCGCGTTGTCCGCACCCGCGATCTGCACCGCCAATCGCGCAAGCGCGTTCCGTATCCGGTGGTGGCGCTGGTTGGTTATACCAATGCCGGGAAATCGACGCTGTTCAACCTTCTTTCCGGCGCGGATGTGACGGCGCAGGATCAGCTGTTCGCGACCCTTGATCCAACCATGCGGGCGGTCACCCTGCCATCCGGACGGACAATAATTCTTTCCGATACGGTCGGATTTGTGTCTTCGTTGCCGACAACGCTCGTCGCCGCGTTCCGTGCGACCCTGGAAGAAGTGCTCGAAGCCGATCTGATTCTCCATGTCCGCGACATCGCCCATCCGGACACCCTCGCCCAGCGGGAAGACGTCCACTCGGTTCTGGCCGAACTTGGTCTCGGAGATGGCAGCGATAGCATGCTGGAAGTGCTCAACAAGATCGATCTTTTGGAGCCGGAAGCACGAACGGCGCTTGCCTTGCAGGCAAACCGCGACGACGATGTGATTGCGCTGTCGGCTGTTGCCGGCGAAGGCGTCCCGACCTTGCTTGAAGCGATTGATGATCGTCTCAATGCGGATCGGCAGGTGGTGGATCTATCCGTTAGTCTCGCGGATGGGGAAGCAATTGCATGGCTATATCAACGGGGAGAAGTCTTGAGCCGGCGTGATGACGAGGTTATGGCTCATATGCGGGTCGGGCTCGATGCGGCGGATGCCGCCCGGTTCGGCCATCTATTTGCCGATCATCGTTGATGGGCGTGATTCCCGATCTTGAACAGGTTGCCGCAATCATGCGCGAGGTCGCGCGGGATGAGCTTCTGTCGCGCTTTCAGGCGCTGGCAAAAGATGAAATCTGGGAGAAAGAACGCGGCGGCACCGTTACTACCGCCGACCTGGCAAGCGAACGCCGTTTGAAGGCGGCGCTAAGCGGGCTGGTTTCGGGCTCCGTGGTGCTGGCCGAAGAAGACGCGGAAGAAAACCCCGCCTCGATCGACTGCCTGCAAGGGGATGCGCCGGTCTGGATCGTCGATCCGTTGGATGGAACCAGGAACTTCGTCGCCGGCAACGATACCTTCGCCATGATTGTCGCCTATTTCGACCGGGGCGCGGTGCGGGCGGGCTGGATTCTTGAACCCGCCACCGGGCGTATGGCCGTTGCCGCGGAAGGGGCGGGGGCGTGGGACGATGACGGTCCCTTGAAGGCGGCGTCGTCGGTGCCGACCGAACACCAGACAGGTTTTCTGGGTAACCGCATTCGTCGCAACGAAGATGTCGCCACACGCTTTGGCGAGCTGGTCAATTTACGCTGCCGCGGGATCGAATATATGGCGCTGGCCAGCGGGAGCCTCCACTTTGCTCATTACCGGAGTTTGAAACCCTGGGATCACGCGGCCGGCGATCTGATTGTGCGAGAGGCCGGCGGTCATGTGG
>JAQBTY010000299.1 GCA_027624735.1 Pseudomonadota bacterium
CCGTTAAATCAAATGTAAGGTAGGTTTCTGTATGGTTGGGAGCATTTCTATTACCCCCTAACCACACTACTCCACCGTCACCGATTTGGCGAGGTTGCGGGGCTGGTCCACGTCGGTGCCCTTCAGGACAGCCGTGTGGTAGGACAGAAGCTGCACCGGAATGGTATAGAGAATGGGGGCGACGAACGGATCAACGGTCGGCAGCTCGATGGTCGCTGCCGCCATGTTCCCAAGTTTCTTGATCCCCGCCGCATCGGACAGGAAAATCACCCGCCCGCCGCGCGCGATCACTTCCTGCATGTTGCTGGCGGTCTTGTCGAACAGATTGTCCGACGGCGCGATCACGATCACCGGCACGTATTCGTCGATCAGCGCGATCGGACCATGCTTCATCTCACCGGCGGCATATCCCTCGGCGTGGATATAGCTGATTTCCTTGAGCTTGAGCGCCCCTTCGAGGGCGATGGGGTAGCCGGTGCCGCGCCCGAGATAGAGCACGTCATGGGCATCCATGATTTCCCGTGCCAGTTCCGCGATCGCCTCGTCATGAACCAGGACTTCATTGCAGCGTGACGGGACCTCGGTCAGCGCGGAACAAAGCTCGGCGGCGCGCGCCGCATCGATGGCGCCCCGCTTGCTCGCCATGTCGATGGCCAGACAGGCCAGCACTGTCAGCTGGGTGGTAAAGGCCTTGGTCGAGGCGACACCGATTTCCGGCCCGGCATGGGTCAACAGCACCGCATCGGCCTCGCGCGCCATGGAGCTCTCGGCGACATTGACCACCACCATGATGTGCTGGCCCTGCGCCTTGGCATAACGCTGCGCCGCCAACGTGTCCGCGGTTTCCCCCGATTGGGAGATGAAGATCGAGAGCCCGCCGGGCTGCATATCGATGGCGCGGTATCTGAATTCCGAGGCGATGTCGAGATCGACCGGCACCCGGGCAATCTGTTCCAGCCAGTATTTCGCCACCATGCCGGCATGAAACGACGTGCCGCAGGCGATGATGGTGACCCGCGGTATGCGCGTCAGATCGAACGGCAGCCCCTGCAGCGTCACAACCTTGTTCCACGGGTTGAGCAGCGTGTGAAGCGTATCGCCAATCACCGCCGGCTGCTCGTAGATTTCCTTGAGCATGAAATGCGGGAAATTGCCTTTCCCGATCATCGCGCCCGAGGTCGCGGTCTGGCGAATGGCGCGTTCGACGATGGCGCCGGCCTCGTCGTGAACGATGGCGCCGTCGGCGGTAATCTCCGCCCAGTCGCCTTCCTCCAGATAGCAGATCCTCCGGGTCAACGGCGCCAGCGCAAGGGCATCGGAGCCGACAAACATTTCCCCGTCGCCATAGCCGATGGCAAGCGGAGAACCGCGTCGCGCGCTGATCATCAGCCCCTCCGCGCCGGTAAACAGGATGGCGAGGGCAAACGCGCCCTCAAGCCGTTTCAACGAGGCGGCGACGGCCTCCTGCGGCGTCATGCCCTGGGAGAGAAAGTCGCTGACCAGATGAACCACCGCCTCGGTATCGGTTTCGGTCTCGAACCGATGACCCTTGGCGGCGAGTTCCTGGCGTAATTCCTGAAAGTTTTCGATGATGCCGTTATGGACCAGCACACAGCGATCATTGGCATGCGGATGCGCATTGATTTCATTGGGCAGGCCATGCGTCGCCCACCGAGTGTGACCGATCCCCATGGTGCCGCCGATCGGGCTTCCCGCGACCAGGGTTTCGAGATTGGTGATCTTGCCTTCGGCCCGGCGCCGTTCAATGCCGCCGTTGACCAGCGTCGCGATGCCGGCGGAATCATAGCCGCGATATTCAAGCCGCTTGAGCCCGTCGATCAGCATCGGCGCCACTTCTTTTTTGCCAACAATCCCGATAATTCCACACATGGGCGCTAACCTGCCTTCTTCTTTTTGCCAGCAGTCAAATTGTCTTTTTCCGCCTGTTTGCGCAGCCGGTACTTCAGGGCCCAGCCGGGACGGTCTTCCTGCGGCGACCGCGTAAGGGAAAGCGCGTTGTCCGGCACGTCGCTGGAGATGGTCGAGCCGGCCCCGGTGATCGCGCCGGCGCCGATTTTAACCGGTGCAACGAGAGCGGTGTTGGACCCGATAAAGGCGCCTTCGCCGATTTCAGTCCGTGATTTGAAGAAACCGTCGTAATTACAGGTGATGGTTCCGGCCCCGATATTGGCGCCGGCGCCGACCCATGAATCACCGATATAGCTCAGATGATTGGCCTTCGCGCCCTTATCCAGCCGGGACGCCTTGATCTCGACGAAATTGCCCACCTTAGCATTGACACCGATATCCGCGCCCGGCCGCAGCCTGGCGTATGGCCCGATAATGGCGCCGTCCTCGATGGTCGCGCCAACAATATGGCAAAACGCCAGGATTTCCACATTGTCGCCGACCGACACGCCGGCCCCGAACACCACATTGGGTTCGATGCTCACATCGCGACCCAACCTGGTGTCGTGACAGAACCAGACCGTCTCGGGTGCGGTCAGCGTCACGCCATTGTCCATCGCGGCCGACCGCAGACGATTCTGCATGGCGGCTTCCGCTTCGGCCAGTCCGGCCCGCGAATTGACGCCCATCACCTCAACGGGATCGCCGGTTTCCACCACCGTACAGCCCCAGCCACGCGACCGCGCGATCGCGACAATATCGGTCAGATAATATTCGCCTTTGGAATTATTGTTGCCGACCGCATCCAGCAGGTCGAACAGCCGTTTGCCGTCGATCGCCATGATGCCGGCATTGCACAGGCCGATTTCGCGTTGCGCCGCATCCGCATCCTTTGCCTCGACGATGGCCTGAAGCCCGCCTTGGGAGTCCGTAATCAATCGGCCATAGTCGCCGGGATCATCGGGCATGAAGCCGAGCACCACCACGGCAGGATCGCCCGCGGCCCGCCGGGCGTTCACCATGGACTGCATGGTCTCCGCCGTGAGCAGGGGCGTATCGCCGAACAGCACCAGGACATCGCCATCGAAGCCGTCCAGCGCCTTCCGTGCCGCCATGACCGCATGGCCGGTGCCGAGAGGCGGATCCTGGATAATCGTTTCCGCCGGCGCGACAAATTCGGCGACCGCGGGCATGCCGGGCGATACCACCACTATTGTGCGTTCCGGCTGAAATGCGGCGAGCCGATCGAGCAGGTGGCCGATCATGGGCCGCCCGGTCACCCGGTGAAGAACCTTTGGCAGGGCGGATTTCATCCGCGTCCCGCGCCCTGCGGCCAGCAAAATAGCCGCCGTCCTGGATTTACTCATGCGTTCGGAGGCTCCCCTTGCCCCAAATTATGCCCCGCGTCTCCGCGGTGCAGCCAACCACCATGTCTGCCCAAAACGCCGTCAGCCGACATCTCATATGGTTACTTTAACCACCTAAGTCGTAAAAAATGATTGAAAATTCGTTGCCTGACCTGTTCCGTTCTTAAATAACCGAATGAGCAAGCTAGCGGAACCGGTCCGTTTTCGGTCAATGCGCCGCTGCAAGATGGCGAATTTTAGTGCCTTCCTTAAGCGTTGCCCGAACCAGATGCACCCGAAGACCGCCTAAAACCGTATCCATTTCGATGCGCACGGGGACCGGCGGAAACTTGGCGAAGACCTGGCCAATCCAGAGGGTGGCTCCGTCCGATGTCCGCCACTTCAACCGCGCGGGTTTGCGCCGAAATCCGGCGATTCGCTCGATTTTGACACCGCAGCGCAAGGCAGCGCCGGAAAATACCGAATAGTCGTTGCGTTCGATAATATCCTGCCCGAGGTGAGCCAGAACCAGATTATAGCGCCGCCGGCCATCGAACACGGCTTCCCGCACGGCGCAGCCCCCGGTCTTGTCCAGTCTTCCATTCAACTGCGCCAGCCCGGCAAGAACGGCGCCGGCCAGATCCCGCGCGTCGGCACGCAAATTCGGGGGCACCACATCGCGATCGTCGTCATCGGCCGAGGGCTTTATGATGGCGGTCGGCGCCCCGCCATCGACATAGCTCAATCGGATCTGACGTTGCTCGCCGTTCCAGGCGCTGTCGGCGCCGGCCCGGATCGGCACGAAAGTACCTCCGGCCAGACTTCCCTCGGAAAAAGCGCTCATACGCATGGAGAACCACCAGTCGAGGACACCCTGCCCGTCCAGCGCCATCTTCATCTTGTAATTGGTCGCGCTCAGCGCCGTGTTGAAGCTGACCCGCATGGTTTCAAACCCGCCGACATGGATCGTGTAGTCCAGCGACACGGTGCGGTCGTCCTTCGCCTGAACCGGCGCGGCGGCAAGCGCTGCCGCGATCCCGCACGCCGAAACGCCGGTTACAATCGCCCGACTGACCGCGAATCCAATGTTTTTGAAATCAATGTTTTTGAAGCCGATGATTATACGGATGCCCCTGAATATTCCCATGGCCGAACCATATCGTGTGTCTCGCCGAAATCAAACAGTTTGGAGCGGTCAATTCGTCCGGCTTGACTTGACCTTGGCGCGCCCCTTATATCCCCGGATCGAATCCCGACGCCGGTCCGCTCACGCGGCGCCGATCAGGGCGCGTAGCTCAGCGGGAGAGCGTTCCGTTCACACCGGAGAGGTCGCTGGTTCAATCCCAGCCGCGCCCACCATTTTCCCCCAGACTTCCACCCAACTTTTTTGAAACCGTTGGTGAGCGGGCGTTTGGGGCGGTATGACGATTATTTTCCAGCAATAAGTAATATTTTCTGTACCGGGTTCCGGGTAATTCTTGATTTTCTCACATAATATCACATAATGTCACGTGAACCTAAGACGTGACTGCGAGATGGATTGGAAAACTGACAGATTGAGCAAAAGATTGACCTTCAGCCCTGAGCGGACTGAAGAAATCTACTCGATCCTATCGAAAATCGACGCGATCAAGAACGCCTTTCGCCTGACCGATACGCTTCTTCCCCAAACCGTCGATAGACTCACCCAATCGGTGATCGTCACCTCCACCGGCGCATCCAACCGGATCGAGGGTAATCGTTTGAGCGATAAAGAGGTGGAAGCGCTCTATCGCAACCTGCGTATCCGCAAATTCAAGACTCGCGATGAGCAGGAGGTGGCGGGATATCTGGAGATGCTTGAGTGCATACTGGAATCATACGCCGACATGCCGCTCACCGAAGCGCTTATCCTGCAACTCCATCGCGACATGCTCAAATATTCCGATAAGGACCAGCGCCAGCGCGGAACTTATAAATTCGGGCCGAACCGTGTTGAAGCGAAGGACCAAAGCGGCAATGTTATTGGTATTATTTTCGATCCGACACCCCCGCATTTGACGCCCAAGGAAATGCAGGAGCTTGTCGAGTGGCACAAATGGGCGGATGGAGAAAATTTTAAGCACCCGCTTATTCGCATAGGGAATTTTGTCTTTGAATATCTGGCTATTCATCCATTTCAGGACGGCAATGGCCGCACAAGCCGCCTTTTTACAAATCTGCTGCTCCTCCGGCAGGACTATATGTTCACCGCCCTAGTCTCACATGAAAAGCTGATTGAGGATC
>JAQBTY010000005.1 GCA_027624735.1 Pseudomonadota bacterium
GCCCATACCCACAGATTCGCATCAAATCCGCCTTATGGGAATCATTCGTTTCGGGCGGAACACTAGTGCCCGATGCATCGCAAATATTCGCGCACCATCGCCCCCGGCGTTGCCGACCGCATGATCGTTCCCATCACGGCAACCGCCGCGGCGCCAGCGCCAAGACACGAGGCGGCGGAGGCAGGGGTGATACCGGCAAGCGCGACCACGGGTAGGGAGATGTGTTGACAGAGGGTCGCAAGGCCGCCTATCCCGAGCGCCGGGCCGTAGCCGGGCTTGCTATGGGTCAGGAATACCGGGCTTATGGTAATGTAATCCGCTCCCGCCCCTGCTGCTTCGTGCGCTTCTTTCGGCGAATGGGTGGAGACGCCGATCAGCGCGTTATCGCCTAACCGCTCGCGAGCGGAAGCCACCTGTGCCGCCAATTGAAGATGTACGCCCGCGGCGCCGGAAGATTCCGCGGCATCGATATCGCCGTTGACCATCACACAGCCGCCAAACGGCCGCGCCTGATCGACCACTTCCTTTACCAGTTCGCCCAGGGCGGCGGTGCCCAGATCCTTTTCCCGCACCATCAGCCACCGACAACCGGCCTTCAGCACATCGGGAATAACGTAAGAGAGGTTCTTGGTCGCCGATAGCCGGTCGGTGATGACAAGAAAGGGCGGCGCGGGCAGCGCGGGCCTCACAGCTCGATTGCGCCTTCCGTGGGTGTCGAGGCCGTCGCATAGAGCTTTCGGGGGATTCGGCCCGCTTCATAGGCAAGCCGTCCGGCTTCGATACCGAGCCGCATGGCGCGCGCCATCTTCACCGGGTCACGCGCCCCCGCGACGGCGGTGTTGAGCAGTATCCCGTCGCAACCAAGCTCCAGCGCCACGGCGGCGTCGGACGCGGTGCCCACACCGGCATCGACGATAATAGGAAGTGAGATTTGCTCCCGGATGATGCGCAAATTGTAGGGATTACGGATGCCCATGCCAGATCCTATAGGCGCGGCGAGCGGCATCACCGCGGCACAGCCCATATCTTCAAGCTTCTTGCAGGTAACGGGATCGTCGTTGCAGTAGGGCAGCACGATGAAGCCTTTCTTCACCAGCCCGGCCGCGGCCGGCAGAAGCTGCTCCACATCGGGAAACAGAGTCTCTTCATCGCCGATAACTTCCAGCTTCACCCAGTTGGTTTCGAGCGCCTCACGGGCCAGTTCAGCCGTGACGACCGCATCTCGCGCGGTGAAACAGCCGGCGGTGTTCGGCAGTAAATGGAAGCGGTCCCCCAACAGGTCGAACAAGCCCTCGCCACCCCCATCGAGGCTCACACGGCGTACCGCGACGGTGACAATTTCCGCGCCGCTGGCGTCAATCGCATCGAGCATGACCTGCTGGTTCGGATAACGCGATGTCCCAATCAAGAAACGGGACGAAAAGGTTTTCCCCGCGATCGTGAGCTGTTTGGTCGCGACTTTAGCGTCCATCGTTCATCCCCCGCGCACAATATGCACGATTTCAATCTTGTCATTCGGCTGTAGCGGAGTCTGGCTCCATTCCGCGCGCGGCACAACCTCGCCATTAACAGCCACGGCAACGCCGCCACGATCGGAACCGATATTTTTTTCCGCCAGCAGGCCGGAAATATCCCGGCTTGTCATTGGGACGCATTCACCGTTCAAGGTGATAGTATCGTCAGAGATAGTCATACTTTTTCCGTCGCTATTTCCGTGGCGGGTTTCTGCTCTCTCAACGCGAACTGGGCAACAGCCGAGAGAGATTTATCGAAACGGTCGAGCAGGAACGGTCGCATAATATCCGCAACCGTCCCGGTCAATATATAATCACTAACCGTATCGGCGGTTATCGGCGCCAGCAAGATCCCGTTGCGATGGTGTCCGGTCGCCATGACAAGCCCGTCCACGCCGGTTGGGCCAAGAATAGGCGCATCGTCGCGACTGGCCGGCCTAAGCCCCGCCCAGCTCTCGACCAGCGGCAGATCGTAAATTCCCGGCAAAATCTCCCACGCGCTACGCAATAATTCCAACATGCCCCCGGCCGTGAGGCTGGTATCGAATCCCATTTCCTCGACCGTCGCGCCAATGATCAGGCGGCCATCGCTTTTGGGCGCCAGATAAATCGACGGCACGATCGAATTGCCCGGCCCCCACAGCACATGGTCAAGGATTGGAGCCCGTTTGGACATCTGAACCGCGACCATCTGGCCTTTGAGCGGTCGGACCGGCGGGCTTGCCTCAGGCGGAAGGCCCGCGATATTACGCGACCAGGCGCCGGCCGCGATGACCACCGCCTCGGCCTCGATCTCCTGATCGCCGACGCGAACACCGGTGACGCGACCGGAGCGGGTCAGGATTTCATCAACGCTGGTGTGTTCCCGCAACTGTCCACCGGCCTTGATATAGCTGGCCTTCAGGGCGCTGCCGACCAGCCTGTTGTCCACCTGATGATCCTCGGGACTGAACAGGGCGCCGCTGACCCCGCGGCTGAGATAGGGTTCTTTTTGGCGCGCTTCGTATCCGCTCAACCATTGCAGATTTAGTCCAAGATCGCGCAGATAGGTAAAACGGTGTTCCAGCAGCTCGAATTCGTCGCGGTCCGTCGCGACAACGAGCGTCCCTTCGGTCCGGTAATCCACATCGATCCCCGAGCAGCGCTGGAGTTCATGGGCAAAGGATTGCCACAGGCGGCAGCTTTCCATGGCGAGCGGCAACAGCGCTTCTTCGGCGTGTTCGGCCTCGGCCTGGGGCGCCAGCATGCCGGCGGCCGCCCAGGTGGCGGCCATGGCCGCTTCTCCCCGGTCGATCACGGTAACCTCCCGCCCCGCCTGCGCCAGACGCCAGCCGATTCCGAGGCCGCATATGCCACCACCAACGATGACAATCATTATCTAATCCGGACAGTCAAAATGCCGACCGCTCCTCAAGTTAAAGAAGCCGTATCGCGTAACGCATGGGAGGGGATGGCCCTGCGTGACGGCTCCCTACGCTGGTTTGAACCAGGTCAGGTTCTATGGGTGTTTTCTCAGCCCTGTTGGACACCCCAGGTCACGAAAACAGCCTGATCTTGTGGACGCCACCTGTCAAGAGCGCTGAAATATATCACCCTGTGAAAAGGGCTGTTTCCAGGTATAAACTAGCCCAAACAAAACACATCACAGGGCATCACGGGAGACGAAGCATGACCGGTTCAACCATCGACGCATTGCTGTCGCCGGAAGATTTCGACGAATTGATCCACCAGGAAGTCGGCAAGCTTTGGTGGGAGGATCATGCGTCGATCATTACCTATATCCAGGGCAATCCGACGGCCGACGGCATGCGGGCGTTTTCGCTCGAACATTGCTATTTCGCGGAACGGTTTCCCCGCTGGTTCGGCAATATCGTCGGCAACTGCCCCATTCTCGAAGCACGGCAATACATGATCGAGAACATGTTCGTCGAAGAAGTCAAAGACCCTGCCATCGACGCCGGGCATTACGAAAGCATGGTGGATTTCGCCGTCGCGACCGGCGCCGAACGCCAGGCTGTCTACGATTACAAACCGTCGATCACACAGATAATGGCCACCCACTACTGGGACGACATCAGCCGCACCAAGCCCTGGCTCGAGGCCTTTGCGGGGGTCGGTGGGCTGGAATTCACCAATAGCGCCAAGTTGGCGGACCGCTACAACCAGACCCCGCTCAATTCGCGCGAGAATTTTCTCAAATTCGCCGACAAATCAAAACTGAAAGCCGTCGACATGGCCCATTGGGAAGCGGCCACCGAAGCCGACACCGGCGAGGACGGCCACGGTCAGCAGACCATCAATATCCTGACCCGATACGCCGACACGGTGGACAAACAGCAGGGCGTCCTGGACTCAATGCTGGAGAGCATCGCGGTCTTTAAATTCCAGTACGATCAGATCGGCAAGATGGCGTTCGACGCCGATAGAAAAATTGCAGCGTGATCGTGCCAGTTAGGAGAAACTGCCTAAGCCTATCAAGATGAGAGCGGAGATGGGCCATTTCCGGCCTGTAGTAGGAATTCGTCCTGCGTGTTAAGAGTTGTCGGCATTCATACATTACCAGCCTACATTTTGTAGTCTGGCGAACATTTTTCGCTAATGTGCCAGTGAGTTGGACATGATCCACGCGCTCGCGAGAATAATTCTTGTACTGACCCTAATAGCTGCGAAGGCTTATCCCTCTTGCTCCGCAGGCCCAAGATGTTGTAGAACATATCATGAACATGATCCCGTGGAGGTGTTGCAATGTCCGACTTTCCCCGCTCGCTGCTGGAGTTCCAGCGCCGCTTTCCCGATAACACCGCCTGCGCCGCCTATCTGGCGGCGGCGCGCTGGCCGGCGGGCTTTGTCTGCCCCGACTGCGGCGGCCGACGAGCCTGCCTGCTGGTGACGAAGGCGCATACCTACCAGTGCTCGGCCTGCCACAAGCAGACCTCGGTCACCGCCGGCACGGTGATGCACGGCTCCAAGTTGTCGCTGACGGTGTGGTTCTGGGCGGCCTATCTGATGGCGACGCACTCCAACGGCATGTCGGCCCGCCAGTTGTGGCGGCAACTGGGTCTGGGCTCCTACAAGAGCGCCTGGCTGCTCGCCGCCAAGTTGCGCCGGGCCATGGTCGATCCCGAGCGCAATCCTTTGGGCGGCTTGGTCGAAGTGGACGAGACGCAGATATCCTACCGGACCAAGGACGACCCGCCGGCTGGCGGCGGCGGACGCAGCGGCGAGGGCAAGCTGCAAGTGGCCGCCGCGGTCGAAGTTCAGGGCAAGGGGCCCGGCCGCGTTCGTCTGGCAGTGATCACCGACGCCTCGGCCGCCAGCCTGCGCACCTTCCTCAAGGCCAGCGTGGCCCCCGGCGCCACCATCAAGACCGATGGTTGGTCCGGCTACCCTGGTGCCCCGGGCGTCATTCACGAGCCGCATGTGGTCGGCACCATGGCCGCTCATATCGTCCTGCCCTGGGTCCATCGCATTTTCTCCAACCTCAAGGCCTGGGCCTTGGGGGTCTATCACGGACTGCGAAAATCCCATCTCCAGGCTTACCTCGACGAGTTCGTCTTCCGCTTCAATCGCCGGCGGACGCCACATGCCGCTTTCCGCACCCTGCTCGGCATCGGCACCTCCATCATGCCGGCGACCTACAAGATGCTGATCGCAGCGGAGGTAAAGGGATAAGCCTTCTGGGGCGATGACGTCACCGACATGATGATCGATTATCTCAATGATCCGGATTTGTTTTCAAAGGGCGAGCTGGGCCGACTCGGCAACCTTCCGGTCGGCATGCAGCGCAAGGAAAGCCGACTATAGAAACCAGTCCTGGTGGATTCGAAGCAGACCCGCAGGGATTATATCCCGGCTTTATGGAACAACGGCTCGAGCGCCGGGTCTATGCTGGGTGAATTGTTCTTGATGAACCGGAGAAGCTGAACCGCACCCTTGGTGAGACCGCCGGCGCCGCCGATCTTACCGATCAGCCAGCAGGCTTCT
The DNA here is from genome assembly GCA_027624735.1 of Pseudomonadota bacterium. GTDB lineage: Bacteria > Pseudomonadota > Alphaproteobacteria > MPNO01 > UBA2964 > JAQBTY01. Next base: position 5,499 of record JAQBTY010000005.1, read on the forward strand.
TCCCGATCTATCGCCTCGCGCGCCATCGCGTCGTTGAAGATCGCATCATCTTCCTCGCGCGCCGCACGGGCCCGGTTGGCGCCCGTGACATCGACATCCCTTGCTGCCTCTCGTAAAGGAACATCGCCCCTAAAGAGCGCCTGGCCGACGCCCAGCAGCAATTCGCCAATGCCCTTGCGCTCCTCCAGCCAGCGTTCGCGGCGGAGCGCTTCTGTTGCATCGGGAACAATGGGGGCGCCGCGCGGGAACATAAGGGCATTGGCCACCGCCTTGGCGAACAAATCCGGCCAGGTCGCCGCGTTATCTTCCGCATCGGTCGCCCGGTCGAGGGTGGTCAGCAACTCCGCCTCGCCACGGGTCACCGTAAAGCCGCCCGGGCTTCCCGGGGCATAGATGACTTTGCGGATCAGTTCTACATCGGATGGCGTGATGATTGCGGGGGGGGCGGTTCGAGCCATAGCAGGCCGTTCCGGGGCTGAGAATACTCTCCTTGATTGCCTCGAGCGCCAGCAGCGCGAGAGACTCCGGACAGTGCGTGCACCAATGGACGATGTTGATCAGAAGTTCGAGCTCGCTGGTCGCCTCGACGCAGCCGTCGCGCTTGATCTCTTCGATCAACTGGGCGGCCTGCTCTTCGCTGACATAGCCCCGCGGGTTGCTCTGCCAGACGAAGTAATCGGTCAGAACGTCCACATAGAAACGAGTCCAGTCAGGGCCCTTGATCTTGCAGTATTGATCCAGGTGAAATACCGCATTTGCCTCGGCGGTGCTGACGATGCCATCCGGGAACACCTGGCCGCGCAATTGCAGCACATCCTGGGCCGTTATCTCGCCCTTCGCGCAAAGGGTCCCAACAAGGATTTTGAGAACTGAATCGTCTGTCATGGCTATCGCTTTCGGCCGCGTCTGAAGGGCCGGCGTGGCCGACCAGAGGGCACAGCATCCCAACGCAGTTTTAAGATTTCTCTAACGATTGACAGCGACAGGGCGCAAATGCGGAAAAGACCCCCACTACCGGCCGGATAATATCTTTCAGCTATTGCGGCGCCACCTGCTCGGCGAAGACGGGTTCTTCTCGGGCGCCGTTGGCGGCGTCGGTGGGGGCGCGCTCCGGATTCCACAGCTTGCCGACAAAACGGCAGCCGTTGGTTCCATCCGACTGATCGGAGGCCAGCCAGACGGCGAGCGGGTCCATGATATCGACCGGCAGCAAGACCTGACCTTCCGTTTTTGGGCGCAGGGGATCGGTATCCGACGCGCCGCCCGGCAACAGCGAATTGACGGTCACGCCCGTCCCGTCGAGATCGCGCGCCCAGATCAATGTCTGGGATTCGACCGCGGCCTTGGTCACCCCATAGGGCGAATTGCGCGGGCCGGAGAAATTGCGGCGCGACGTTGAAATGTTGATGATCTTGCCGGTCCGTGAATCACGAAAATATTCGACCGCCGCGCGCGCCATATAGAACGTCCCCGTCACATTCACAGCGATCGTTTGACCATAAATTTCCGGATCGGTTTCCCAGAAAGGCAGCGAGTTGCCGGACGGCGGCAGTCCGGGTCCGCGCATCAACCGGCGTGCGTTATTAAACAGCACGTCCATCCGGTCGAAGGTCTCCAGCGTCCGGCCCACCAACCGCCGGCATTGGCCGAGGTCGGTTATATCGGTCGCGACGGCGAGCCCCCGGCAGGGGCCGTCTATTTCATCGATTTCGGCGGCGACCCGCTCGCAGCCTTCCCTATCGACCGAGGCGATCACCAGGGACGCCCCGCAGCGCGCCATCGCCAGCGCCATGGAGCGGCCGAGGCCGCGGTCTCCGCCGGTTACAATGACAACGCGCCCCTCGAGCGGGATATCGGGTAAAGGATAGGTAGACATGTGCGAAGCTCCCTGTCTGGTTTGGCCCACAGAATTGCCCGAAACGGGGCGTTTGGGAAGAGCGTCACATTGTGGTGATGCGATCGATTTCCCTATACAGCGCAATTTTAGTAAGCTAGCTTACTGTAAGCTAGGCAATTATAAGCCGGCTAATAATATGTCACGTCAGGGAACGACGAATGAGCTATCGGGAACCGGCCGAAAATGTCGGTTTTATCATCGGCGATGTTTCCCGCATGCTGCGGACGGTCTATGACCGGCGGGTGGAGCCGCTCGGCCTGACCCGCGCCCAATGGCGGGTTCTGGCGCGCATCAGCCGCAAGGAAGGCTGCACCCAGACCGAACTGGCGGCGGAACTGGAAATCGAAAAACCAACGCTGGGGCGATTGGTCGATCGCCTGCAGGCGAATGACTGGGTGGAGCGCCGGGCTGACGAGACCGATGCCCGCACCAAGCGTATTTTTCTGACGTCCCGCGCCCAGCCGGTGCTGAAGAAAATGTACTCGCTGGCTGACGATGTGCTTGACGGCGCCATTGCAGGTTTGACCCGGGAGCAGGCGGACCAGCTTCTGCAATCGCTTCTGCACGTAAAGTCAAACCTGTCCGAGCTTCTGACCAACGGCAATACGGCGGCGGGGCGGTAGACAATGCGTGGAACGCGAAAACTTCTTCGTCTTTTGCTCCTGGTCGTCATCCCGGTGACGGTGGTGCTGACAGGCGGCCATTTCTGGGTAAAAAGTACGCGTTATGTGTCGACTGAAAACGCCTACGTCAAAGCCCACCATCTTGCGATTAGTGCCGATATTGACGGCCGTACCGTGCGCGTTCTGGCGAAAGAGAACGATGTGGTCAAGCGCGGCGATCTGTTGTTTGAACTCGATTCCGAACCGCACCGGATCAGTCAGGCGGCGGCGGAGGCGGAAATCGCGGGAATCCGGAACACCATCGCGGCCTTGCGCGCCGAATATCGCGAGGCCAAGGCGGAGCTTACCGACGCGGAACAGGAAATCGGGTATTACAGCCGCATCTACGCCCGCCAGCGCAAACTGTCGACGCGCGGTATAGCCTCGCAAGCGAAATTCGACGAGGCGGAGCGCAATCTGACCAAGGCGCGCCAATTGTCCCGGACGATCAACCAGAAAATGCAGCGTGTCCTGGCCCGGCTTGGCGGCGCCTACGATCTGCCGATCGAGCAGCACCCGATGTATCGCGAAGCCCTAACCCGGCGCGACCGCGCCGCGCTCAATTTGCGCCGGACCCGCGTCACGGCGCCAGCCACCGGAACGGTCGGCAAGGTGACGCTGCAGCCGGGGGAATATGTCGAGGAAGGCAAGGCGGTGATCCCCATCGTGCTGGATCGGGAAATCTGGGTGGAAGCCAATTTGAAGGAGACTCAGTTGACCCATGTGCGGCCCGGTCAGACGGTGCGCATTGTTGTCGATACCTATCCCGATCATGAATGGAAGGCGGTTGTCAGTTCAATCAGCCCGTCGACCGGCGCGGAGCTCTCGGTGCTGCCGCCGCAGAACGCCAGCGGCAACTGGGTCAAGGTGGTCCAGCGCGTGCCAGTCCGCCTAAAGTTCGATGGTAACGGTCCCGGGCCGACCTTGCGCACCGGCATGACGGTAAAGGTAAGCATCGATACAAAACGGGACAGGTCTCTGTTCAAGATGATCGGAACAGCGCTTGCCCGCATCGGAGGGGCTGAGTGAGCGATCCCGGCGCTGCCGCGGGGGGCGCCGCCGTGCCGGCAATGCCCGAAGGCCTTAACCGCGCGATGATCACCGTGTCGGTCATGATGGCGACCACCGTCATCATCATGGACATGAGCATTGCCTCCATCGCCCTGCCGCATATGCAGGGCGGACTGTCGGCCAATCAGGATCAGATTTCCTGGGTAATGACCATCTATTTCATGATGCAGGGCATCACCATGTCGGCAACCGGCTGGCTGGCCGGCCGGATCGGCCGTAAACGGCTCTATATAGGGACGTTGATCGGGTTCACGGTCTGCTCGATGCTGTCGGGCAGCGCTGAGTCGATTCCCGAAATCATGTTCTATCGTGGCCTCCAGGGCATGTTTTCCGCGCCGGTGGTTCCCATATCGCAGGCGCTGATGCTGGATTCCTACCCGCGCGAACGCCACGCCTCCGCCCTCGCCATCTGGGGAATGGGGGTCATGTTCGCGCCGGTCATGGGCCCCGTCATCGGCGGATGGCTGACGGACGAATATAGCTGGCGCTGGGTGTTTTATGTTTCAATGCCCTTTGCCGCCTTGGGCGTGATCGGCGCCATCGCCTTTATTCGCGAGACGCCGAAGGACCGTGAACGGCGCTTCGATTGGCTTGGCTTTATCTGTCTCGGGCTGACGCTCGCCGGTATCCAGTTCCTACTCGACCGGGGCGAAGTCGAAGGCTGGTTTGATTCCAATTTTATCATCGGGATAGTGGCCGTGATCGGCCTCTCTTTTTACCTGTTCCTCGCCCACAGCCTGACGACCGACAACCCCTTCATCACGCGCAGCATATTCGCCGACCGCAATTTCGTCCTGGGCCTGATCTTCATGTTTCTGCTGGGTGTGCTGGTGCTGTCGATGAACGTCATCATGCCCATGTTCCTGCAGAACTCGCGCGGACTTCCCATCCTGACCGCCGCCCTGATCATGATGCCACGGGGCCTCGGCACCCTGTTCGGTCTGGTTTTTGCCGGGCGGGCCGCCAATATCATCGATCCGCGCGCGGTCATCATCTTCGGCTTTGCCTGCGTCGCCTGCTCGGCCTGGATGTTGGCCGGCTTTACCAACGAGGTCGGCATTGTGGATTTTGCCATTGCCGCCTTCGTCAACGGCATCGGGATCGGCGCCATCTGGGTCCCGTTGACGACGGTTTCGTTCTGGACCTTACCCACCCATCTGCGAACCGAAGCGTCGACCTTGACCAGCCTGCTTCGCAACTATGGCAGCGGCATCGGCATTTCCGTCGTGGTCAGCGTCCTGTCACGCAGCCGGGCGACGACCCACGCCTATCTGGCCGAACGGGCGTCGCCCTATGCGGACGCGATGCAAGAACCCTGGCTGCCGAGCCAGTGGGATATATACACCAACGAGGGGCTGATGGCGCTGCAGGCAGAGGTCTCGCGCCAGGCGCTGGCGGTCGGCTTCCTGAATGATTTCAACCTGATCTTCTATGGCGCGCTGTTTTCCATCCCACTGGTGATGCTGATGGTCCGCAGCAGTACGGCGCGGGCGGCTGCGGGATGAACCCGAAGCGCCTTCTCGTGGTGGCACATGCACCGTCAGCGAACACCGGCAGATTGCGGGATGCGGTCATGGCCGGCGCGCGGGCGTCGGATATCGGCGCGGTTGACGTCCAGTGTATCGCGCCGCTGGCGGCACAGCCCGAAGACGTGCTGGCGGCCCAGGCGGTTATTCTCGGGACAACGGAAAATCTCGGCTATATGAGCGGTGCGCTGAAGGATTTTTTCGACCGTATTTATTACCCCTGCCTGGAAAAGACCCAGGGGATGCCCTACGCCCTTTATATCCGGGCCGGGCTGGACGGCACGGGGACGCGGCGCGGAGTAGAGACCATCGTCACGGGCTTGCGCTGGCGCGCCGTCCAGGACCCGCTGATCTGTCGCGGAGAATTCGACGGGGCGTTTGTGCGTTCGTGCCGGGACCTCGGCACGGCCATGGCGGCGGGGCTGGATGCGGGGATATTCTGACGCAATACGCCCAGGCTCAGGGGATCAGCGGATTTTGAACACAATTTTGCCGCGGACATGGCCGTCGGCGCTCAGCTTTTGCGCCGCCGCCGCATCCGCCAATGCCATTTCCTTGACATCCATGGGTTTAATCGCACCGGCTGCATAGAGTTCGGAAATCCGGTCCAGATGGCGTGGGTCCCGAGTCACGTTAGGGCGCTTTACGGTGACATTATCGGGCGGAATGAAACCAGCCGGCGGCGCCGCGACATAAACAAGACGGCCGCCGGGTTTCAGAACCGCGAAGCTCTGTTCATGTACTTTTCCACCCATGGTGTCGAAGATCACGTCGCAGGGCGGAACCGCCTGCGTGAAATCCTGGCTTGTGTAATCGATGACTTCATCGGCGCCGAGGTCACGGACATAGTCATGGTTGCGGGCGCTGGCGGTGGCATAGACGGTCGCGCCAAGATGTTTTGCGTACTGCACCGCAAATCCGCCAACACCCCCGGCGCCGGCATGAATCAGGATTGTTTCACCCGCGGAAAGCGCAACACTATCCAGCGAAACAATCGCCGTCGCCCCGACAAGCGCCAGAGCGGCGGCGTTAACATGGGACAGGCCGGCGGGCTTGCGCGCGACAAGCGACGCGTCGACGGCGATCGCGTCGGCATACGTCCCCTGCTGGGTCTGGGGCGTTACGCCATATACCTCGTCACTGGCGCCGAACGTCGTGACACCGGCACCGACCGCCCGCACCACGCCCGAAAAATCGATGCCCGGCGTGTACGGAAAATTCAGGAAAAGATTGTCCTTGCGCGCGCCATTGCGAATTTTCCAGTCCACCGGATTGACGCTCGCGGCGTAAATGTCGACCACGAGCTCTCCCGGGCCAGCAACCGGATCGATGACATTGCGCAGCTCGAGTACATCCGGACCGCCATAGGCATCTAGTTGAATTGCTTTCATATGTTAGTCCGACACCCTTCAATGCGCGACAGCGCCACCATCAAATACCATGGTTTGTCCCTTCACGAAATCCGCATCGCGAAATTCCTGGCAACTTAACCCCAAAGCTCCTTGCTGGCGATTGCAGCCCCCTCAACCAGGGCGTTGAACTTGGCCCACATGATCGAGGGGTGGACGCGGCGATATAACGGACCCTGCGCAAATCCGCAATCGGTACCGGCGATAACGCGTTCGCGCCCCAGAAGCCTGGCCACCCGCACGATCCGCTCGGCGACCAGTTCGGGATGTTCAACCACATTCGTCGAATGGCTGATGACGCCATGGATCAGGATCTTGTCCTCGGGCAAATCCGCCTCACCCCAGACTTTCCATTCATGTTCGTGACGCGGGTTGGCCCCTTCGATGACATAGGCGCCGGCATTCACCTGCAGGATAAGATCGACGATATCCTTCAGCGCAACATCGGTGGTATGCGGTCCGGGCCAGCTTCCCCAACAAACATGGTAGCGGATTTTCTCCGGCGGAATGCCCTCGAGAGCGAGATTGAGAACCGCCACATGTTTCGCGACCCAGTCACGGTATTCCTTGAAGGTGCCCGGCGGCACCATTCGGTCGTAGGTGACGGTCGCCCGCGCATCGTCGAGCTGCAGCAACAAACCGGCATCGATTATGGCGTTGTATTCCACCTGCATGGCCTTGCCGATGGCCTCCAGGCAATCATCCTCGCTCGCATAAAACTCGTTGCGGCGGTCCGGAATGACGCTGGACGGGGCGGCGACCGGCAGGAACCCTTCGGCAACGTCAACCTGCGCCAGCGCCGCCTTGAAATTGGCGATATCCCGCTCGACATCGGCCAGCCCGGTATAGTCGATGGGCGCCACGCAGACCGCCTCGTTCACCGTGGCGTATTTTTGCTTGCCGTCGAGTTCTTCGTAAAATTCAGCGAACCGTTCCCTGTCCGCGCCCTGGGCAAAGACGTTTCCTTCGGTGGAAATCGGCCGCCTTTCGAACCCGCTCAACCGTTCCAGTGCATATTGGGACCAGCTGATGGATTTGCCGAACTCGCCATCGCTTACCACGTCGATACCGGCCGCCGCCTGCTGGCGGACGATGTCGGCGACACTGGATTTCAGACAGGCCGCATGGGCAGCCCTGTCATAGGGTTCGCCGGCCTGTAAGGGACGGATGTACGTCAGCAGATCGTCCGGCCTGATGAGACTGCCGACATGGGTGGTCAAAACACGGTCAGTACTACGCTGCATATCGCCCCTGGAAATTCATTTATAATTTTTTTAGCACAGCTCCGAACGCCCGGCTGCGAGTATAGGCATATGCCGATGGCGCGTCACCCCGGACTGGCAATCAATCGATGTTTTGTCAGTATCGCAGCCACATCGTGGGGCGACAAATCGCCCAGTCCGCATTCACTGGCGACGCCAAAGGCGGCGACCCGTTGCGCCGCAAGGGCGATCTGGTGATGGGTTATGGCAATATCGTCGTTGGTATGGATAACGCCGAGAAACAGCTGCGTTTCGTCACGCAGGGTCAACCGATCCAGAGGCGCGAAATAGCGTCCGTCGCGTGTGTATTTCGGCACCGGAAAATGCATCCAGTCGATGGGCCGGCCAACGAGGCCGGATAGGCCGTTGGCGAGGTCGACGATCCGGTCGAGGTCCGCCGGCAATGGAAAATCATTGAACTCAAAATCGCGAAAGCAGAAATGCAGCCCAAGTTCCACGCCATCGGGGACAGCTTCGGCGGAGCGAACGATACGATCCAGAATGCCGTCCCAGACCCGCCTGAAATGAACCGGCCGCCGCCCCTCGATAACGCTGAGCTCGGTCGCGAGATTCCATTGGATCGCGAGTTCATGGTGCGGAATGGCCGAAGCAATTTCAGCGATCTCTTCCAGCAAGCGGTTCTCATAGGCCGGCTCGACCGCGATTTGAAAGGCATCATCGACATGTTGCGCGACCACGCTAAGCGCGGTCGCGACACCGACCTGGAGCCGGCAATCGGCGGCAATCGTTCCTTTTGCCTTTGCCGCGGTAAATGCCTGATAGGATACTTTCGCGGCGGCGGCATACCCCAACGGGCCGAACTGAACCGCTGCCGTCGGAAAGCCGGAACGCACCCTGTATTGAGGTCCTTTTTGCCGCTGCCCGGATGGACCGGAGGAATCATCTATCCGCTCGACAAAGGGTATCCGGCCGAACACGGACGATTGCCACTGCACCCAATCTGTCCGGTCCCCGGATTCCCCGTCGGGTATCCGGTGAATGAGGCCGTCCAGTTCACACCCGACGGCGGAAAAGACGTCATCCGCCGATTTGAGCGGAATGCTGCCAATCAGAAGGATTTCTCTCGCCATCAGGAACTGCCCTCCGATCGCACCCGTGCCAGGACATCGAGGATACTCAGGGCCTTGACCGGCGCCATCAGATGCACGCCGGCGATTCCGGGAATGGTCCGCATTGCCTCGATCAATTCACTGCAGACCGCGATCCCTTCCGCCGACGGGTCGGCGGCTTGCTCCAACCGCTCGATTACGCTGTCGGGGACCAGCACACCCCACAGATTGTCACGCATCCAGCGCGCCGACCGCGCCGACGCCAGCGGCCCCGTCCCGATCAAAATCTTAAGCCGTTCGGTCAGTCCCAGATCTACCAACCTGCCGATATACCGAACGATGATTTCGATATCGAAGCATAGCTGTGTCTGGACAAACCCGGCGCCGGCATCCGCCTTCGCAATCAGCCCCTCGGGCCGCCATCCGGGCGGGGGATCGATGGGCGTGTCGGCGGCGCCCATGAAAAAATGTGGGCGGGTGACGATCGGCCGGTCGCCGGCGCAGATACCGTCTTGCGCCATCCTGGTGGCTGTCGCGATCAGTTCACGAGCATCCATATCGAAAACCGGTTTCGCCGCGGGATGCTGATCGGCGGGCAGATCGTCACCGCGAAGCGACAGGATATTGTGGATGCCGAGCGCCGAGGCGCCGAGCAGATCGGCCTGCATGGCTATTCTGTTACGGTCCCGGCAGGTCATTTGCAAAATCGGCTCTATGCCATTCGCCGACAGGATTGCGGCCGCGGCCAGGCTCGACATATGAACGAGGGCGCGCGGACCGTCGGTGACATTCAGCGCGTCCACCCTGCCGCGGAACGGTTCGGCCAGGGCAAGAAGATCGTCCGCGGAACCGGAGACCGGCGGCGTCAGTTCCGCGGTAATGGCAAACCCCTCGTTGCCCAACAATGCCGCCAATCCGCTATCGCCACTGAGGTCCGCCATTGGTTTGCCCCTTGGGTTAAGCCCGCCGCCTGGAGACGACAAAGGATTCGTCGAAAAACCACAGCCCGCCGCGTTCTTTCAAAACGTCGCGTGTCGCATCCAGATAGAAGCCGTCCTGTATGACCGCCTCGAGGCGGTCGTCCTCGATCTGGGCAACATAGACCGCCGCATTCCACGCCGCCAACAGGGTAGATGTGCCAATGCTGCTACCCACCTCGCTCGGGAGTGTGTGCATGTTGTAGCGAAAAATAGCGCGCTTGTCGGCATAGGTGTTGAAGTTAAGGTCCCTTTGGGTGCGGCCGATTTCCTGCTTCAGAACCTTGAGCAGATCGTGTCTGTTCGTTTTGAACGGATCTTCGCCGGGCCACATCCTGCGGACGATGTCGAGACCCGGATCGTTGCCGTGAGAGTGAATCCCCAGCAACCGCCCCCCCGGCCCCAGGCTGCTCGCGAGCGGCGCCAGGACCTTTTTCACTTTGAAATCGTTGGACATTCTGGCGCGGTAGGGCTGCGAGGCGATAACCAGATCGTAATCGGCGCGCGTGCGACCGGGCTGCGGAATGACCTGATCGAGCAAAAACTTATGATCTTCCCGATAAAGCACCAGCACGGACGGCCGCACATAAAGCGGATTGCCGGTTTTTTCGCTGGCCCGAACCTGCCACCCCTCGGCGAGTTGCGGCTGCAAATTGGCGATCTGCTCATCGAACTCGTACGCGGTATTTCCCGACAGCGGAACGTCAATCCAGTTCAGGGCCGCCGCGGCCTGCATCGAGCGCGGAGAAAGCCATGGCGCTTCCGTGTAGTAAAGATTGGTGACGACCAGAACCGTCGCCGGATGCTCATGAAAACGGTCGGGCATCTTTTCCAGACTCAGGCGAACGTCCTCAAGACTGACTTCTTTCCCCACCAGGTAGAAAGGCAGCGTCGGAAACCGGTGATGCATATTGCGCATGACCCGGGTCAGGACCGTCCCGTCTCCCATACCGGCGTCGAACACCCGCAAGGCCGGGGGCTGCGGGTGAATATGCGCAAGCTCCATGCCGGCCCGATCCGCGACCACCCATTTTTCCCCGCAGGTGTTGACGAACATGAGATATTTCTGGCGATTGTCATAAAACCGGAATGTCGCCTGCGGATCGAAAGCCTGAGGCGCGGATCTTTTGCCGCCGGCTAATCGTGCCGATGGCGCATGAACAGGCCCACCGGTTTCCACTAGCCTGTTGTCCGGCGATCCGGCGCCTTCGCCGGCAGCCCCAAGATTTGCGTTTGTCATGAGGAACTGTCTGACGCGTCCCACAGTCGCCGTGGTCACGCGCTTGCCATCACGCAGACGGCTGACAAATTTACCGTCATTGACGGATTTTTTTCCGAAGGTGGATTCAGCAATACCCGCCGCGCGGCAGTATTCCTCTATCCGTCGCAGAAGCTCAGATTGATCATCCATACGGAACCCATGCCCTCCAGCGAATAGCCCAGACTTCACCGTGATAATTTTCCTGTCAATAATTTTCCCAATAAATTTAAATTATCATTAATGGGAAGTATCCCACCGCTATTGCAGAAAACGGCAAAGTTCCGGGCATTTCTTGGGTGGGACCTGGTGGGATACCATCGGGATCCTACGGCCTGGTGGGTCTTCTTCCCAATGTTTTATCCTGACACCATCAGAGTCGGACTCGGCCGCCTCTGTTTCCGCCTGTACCCAACCGCGTTCGCACGCGATACAATCCGTGAATATTAGAAATTGAAGGTTTCTAAATGGACCCTCGCAGTAGCGCCCCCATAAACAATGACGCCCTGAACAGGCTTTTCCGCGATGCCCGCACGTTCGATGCCTTTCAGGACAGGGCCGTTCCGGACGAGCTGCTGCAGGCCGCCTATGAGTTGGCGCGGATGGCGCCGACCAGCGCCAATTGCCAGCCCATGCGCATCCTGTTTTTGCGATCGGCGGAAAGCCGTGAACAATTGGCGCCGGCGCTGTCTTCCACCAACCGGGACAAAACCCTGGCGGCGCCCATAACGGCAATCATCGCCCATGATCTGGATTTTCCGGCCACCTTGTCGCAACTCTACCGCGTCCCGGGCGCGGACAAGTGGTTTTCGGGCGAGGACCTGATCGCGGAAACCGCATTCCGCAACGGTTCGCTGCAGGGGGCCTATTTCATGCTGGCGGCGCGCGCCGTCGGGCTCGATGTCGGCCCCATGTCGGGTTTCGATAATGTAAAAGTCGACGCGACCTTCTTTCACAGCGGCGATCACGCCAACTGGCGATCCAACTTCATCTGTAATCTCGGCTTCGGCGACCCGACCGGCCTGCCGCCCCGCGATCCAAGGCCCGAATTCTCGGACGCCTGTTCGATTTTGTAACCCGGATACGGATCGGCTATGAGCAACCTTGCCAGCTTTATGCCCGCAACCCAAGCCGCTGCAGGCGCGGCAGCACCTCGTCGCGGAGCGCGGGCATGTCGTCGATATAGTTGACCAGGCCGACGGCCATGCCGTCGAGGCCGTAATCGCTGAGCTGGCGGAACCGGTCGGCCACCGCGTCATAGCTGCCGACCACCGGATAGGTGCCGGTGCCGCTGATGATGACTTCTTTCATTTGGGCGAGCTTTGCCCCGGAGGTGGAACCGCCGCGGGTCCTGATCTTTACCGTGTGTTCGGCCGCCTCCCAATCGCCGTGCTCGTAAACCAGATAGTGGTAATATTCCTCTGCCTCTTTCGCCGTCGGCTTGCAGATCAAATGGCCGCTGGCATAGAGGCCGGCGCTGCCGGCGGGACGGTTTTTCTGCAATTCGGCGACCTTGCCGGATAGTTCGTCAAGTTCGCGCACGGACGTGAACAGGCAATCGGCGTGCCGCCCGGCAAAGGCCAGCCCCGCGCCCGAGTTGCCGGCACTGATCAGAAGCGGCCGGTCATCGTCATAGGGTTTTGGTTTGAGAAGAACGCCTTTCAGGTCGAAATACTTGCCCTTGAAATCGAATGGCTCGTCCTCGGACCAGATTCGTTTGACGATGGTGACCCATTCCTCGGAATAATCGTAGCGTTCGTCATGCTCGCGGATCTGCACGCCATGCATCTCGTGCTCACCCACGTTCCAGCCGGACACGATATTGAGGCCAAACCTTCCTTCGCCGATATGGTGCGCGGTCACCATCTGCTTGGCGGCGAAGATGGGGCTCAAGAGCGACACGTGAACGGTGCCGAAAATACAGATGTCCCTGGTGCCGGCAAGAAGGCCCGACGCCCAGGTCAGGGTTTCAAAGGATTCACCCGCCGTGTCGGTCTCTCCGCCATAGCCGTGCCAGCGTCCGATGGGCAGCAGAAATTCGAGCCCGGCCTCATCGGCGAGACGCGCTGCCTGGAGATTGTTATCGAACGAGGCGTCCCAGTATTCCGGCGCCTTGGTCATGGTCAGCCCGCCGGAACAATTGAGGCCGAACAGCCCGAGCTTGAATTTGTTGGGGCCATACATGCGGGTTTGGTTACGCTTCATCGACAGGGCTCTCTTGTTTCCAAGCGGTGACCGGCAGTCGCAGGCCGAGCCGTTCCATGCGCGGCAGGACTTCGTCGCGCAGGGCCGGGAAATCCGTAATGTAATTGACCAGCCCGATGGCGATGCCATCGACGCCGCACTCACTCATCATACGGTATTCCTCCACCACGTCATCGTAACTGCCTACCACCGGATAGGTGCCGACGCCGCTGATCATGCGTTCCTTAAGCGTGGTCAGCGTTTTCAAGGGCGTATCGCGGCCCTTGGTGCGGATCGCCACGGCATGCTCGGCGGCCTGCCAATCGCCGGTGTCGTAGACGATGTAATTGTAATAATCCCGCGCCTCTTTCCGGGTTGGCTTCGCGATCATGTGGCCGCTGGCGTAGATCCCGACATTCTTGTTTTCGGATGATTCTCGAAGCGCGGCGACGCTGGGGCCGAAGGCGTCAAATTCCATTATCGACGTAAACAGGCAATCGGCATGGCGCGCCGCAAAGGCCTTGCCGGCAGGCGAATTGCCGGCGCTCACCAGCATAGGTCTGTCCCCGCCATAGGGTCGGGGCTTTAACAGCACGCCCTTGAGATCGAAATATTTGCCCTTGAAGTCGAACGGTTCGTCTTCCGCCCACACGCGTTTGAGGATGGTCACCCATTCTTCGGTATAGGCGTAGCGTTCTTCATGTTCGCGCATCGTGACGCCGAACATGGTGTGTTCGCCTGCGTTCCAGCCCGACACCATGTTGAGCCCGAAGCGGCCCTTGCCGATATGATCGGCGGTAACCATCTGCTTGGCCGCGAATATGGGGCCGATAAAGGGCACGTGGACGGTGCCGAACAGGCAGATGTCCCGGGTGGCCGCCAGGAGACCGGACGCCCAGGTCAACGTCTCGAAGGCCGTTCCCTCGGTGTCGGTTTCGCCCTTGTAGCCATGCCACCGGCCGATCGGCAGGATGAATTCAAGCCCGGCTTCGTCGGCAAGCCGCGCCGCCGTGACGTTGTTCCGCCAACTCGGATCCCAGCGTTCCGGCGCCTTGGTCATGGTCAGCCCGCCGGAACAGTTCTGCCCGAACAGACCAAGCTTGAATTTATTGGGCCCGTACATGCGGGTGTGAAGGCGCCCCATCTGTGCACACGCTCCGGTAAGAAACCTGAATTGGCGCCACGCATCCCGCAGCCCCGTCTCCCCATTAAACCACGGGCAATTGGAATTGGGGAAGATATAGAGGGAAATATCTCTGCCTGTTCTGTGCACTAGACAATCGAGCGGCTTCCCGCGATGATGACCGCCATAACAGACGGTCAGGTAGGATGACCGCGTTCATACGAGGCGACAGGGAGAAAACGATGGCCGAAGCTACGGCGGCGAGCGAGCAAATCGTTTCGGTCGATGAAGGCGGCGGCGATCGAACGCGAAATCTAAGTGGTCCGCTGGCATCCATCGTGCACATTGTCGCCATCAGCCTCAGCATCTACATCCTTCTCTACGTCTCGACCATCTTCAACTATATCGGCATCCAGCTATTCGGCGCCCATCGCGCCCTGGTCTATGGCGCGGTGCTGTTTATCCTGTTCATGAGCTATCCGGCGGGGGAAAACAGCCCGCGCGACCGGGTCCCATGGTATGATTACCTGCTGGCGGCAACCGGAACGGGTGCGGCGCTTTATGCCTGCCTGTCTTGGGAAAAATGGCAGTACGAAGTAAACCTGCCAACGATTTTCGAGCAAATCCTCGGCATGGCGTTGGTCCTGATCACGTTGGAAGCCGCCCGACGGGTGCTCGGGCTCGCCTTTGCGCTGGTGATTTCGCTTTTTATCATTTACCCGCTGGTCGGCGAACATCTACCGGGCATTCTGGCTACCCAGCCCTACTCGATCTCTTCATTGGTACAGTTCTTTTATCTGGCAGGCGGCAGCAGCGGTATGTTCGGCACCCCGATGGAGATATTCTCCACCACGGTCGCGCTGTTCCTGCTGTTTGGCGGTTTCCTCAAGGTCACCGGCGCCGCCACCATCTTTCTCGACGTGGCCATGGGGCTGGCCGGTCAGTTCAGATCCGGCATGGCCAAAGTCGCGGTGGTGGCAAGCGCGCTGTTCGCGACCATCAGCGGCGTCGGCGTGGCCAATGTGCTGGTGACAGGATCCTTCACTATTCCTGCGATGAAGCGCATGGGCTACCGGCCGCACATTGCCGCCGCGATCGAGGCCGCCGCCTCGACCGGCGGAATATTGATGCCGCCGGTCATGGGCGCCGCGGCGTTCCTGATGGCCGACATCCTGGCGGTGCCCTACTGGGAGATCGTCGTCGCCGCTTTCCTGCCGGGTATTCTCTATTACGTCGCCATGTTCACCATGGTCGATTTTGAAGGCGCCCGCGAAGGCATCAAGGGCATACCGCGCGAACAGATTCCGGCGCTCGGCAAAACCATCAAAAGCGGCTGGTATCTGCTGATTTCGGTGGCCGTGCTGCTATTCCTGCTTGGCTATCTTGCCCTTCCCGTCGACCAGTCGGCGCTGGCTGCCCTGCTCACCCTGATCGTGCTGTCGGCGTGCCGCAAGGGCGGGCTGCGCGGCAAAGGCGTCGTCAACGCGCTCGAGGATGGCGGCCGGCTGCTTGCGGAAATCGGCTCCGCGGGCGCCGCCGTCGGCATCATCATGAGCGGTTTCGCGCTCACCGGGCTCGGCGCCTTGTTGCCGCAGGCGATGCAGGACATCGCCGGCGATAGCCTGTTCGTGCTGCTGTTGCTCGCCGCTTTCGCCTCGATCGTCCTGGGAATGGGAGCGCCGCCGCTGCTGGTTTATGTGCTGCTGGCCGCGACGGTGGCCCCGGCGATCATCAAGGCCGGCGTGCTGCCGATCGCGGCGCACATGTTCATCTTCTATTTCGGGCTGCTGTCGATGCTGACACCGCCGGTCGCGCTTTCCGCGCTGATCGCATCGCGCGTCGCGGAAGCCAATTTCTGGCGAACGTCGATCGAATCCTGCCGGCTTGGCATCATCGCCTTCATCATTCCGTTTTTCTTCGTCTACCAGCCGGTTCTGTTGATGGAAGGCAATGCGATCGATCTGTTCCATGCCATAGCAACCGCGGTCGCCGGCGTGATCGGTCTTAGCGCGGCGCTGACCCGTTATTTCTTCACCCGTGCCCTGCCCCTATGGGAAATCGCCTTCTTGGCCTCGGGTGGATTGTTGCTGCTCTATCCGGGTGGTCTGTCGGACCTGGCAGGGGTTGGTTTGATGCTACCATCGATTTGCGTCTCAATTTTCATTCATCGGCGGCGACAGATGGAACCGGCCAGTTAACGATGACGTCGCCGATCCGAACGACACTATGTCGAACAATATTCAGAAAGGGAGATACATTATGAAACACTTGCGGAAAGCTTCGTTGCGTTTGTCCATGGCCGCGGCCGTAACAACCTGTGCGCTGAATATCGGGATCGCCGCGGCAAAGGTGCCGGCTGTCATAACCTGGGGCGTTCCGCCGGAAGGCGCCAGCGGGTATCTCATGGTAACCGGCTTCAGCGGCACAGTCACAAAGCATACTCCGATCAGAAAAATCGTGCTGCAGAATTTCGCCGGCGCCGCCGGCTGGCCAGCCCGCATGCAACGCGGTGAACTGAACTTCGCCATTCATTGCGGATTCAAGACCATGTCCGATGCGTGGCAGGGCAAGGGTATCTTTGAAAAAATGGGGCGGCTGAAAAATATCCGCAATGTGGCAACCGGCTATGGACTGGCCTACGGCTACCATTTTTCCGATCCCAAGATCAAATCCGTCGCCGACATGAAGGGCAAAAGCTTTTTCCTCCAGGTCAGCCACCATGACCAGGTGACGGCGGCGACGGAGATGCTCGCGGATTTCGGGTTGGTATACGATAAGGATGTCAAAATTATTCCCATACGGTCACCCCGCGAAGCCATCCAGGGGATCCTGACCGGTCGCGCCGACGGCATGGCCTATGGCGCGGTTCCAGGCTTGGCGCAGATAAAACAGGCCAAATCAGGGTTCCATACTGTGTCGATTCCGATGAAAACCCTGAACAGAATCAGCGCGGCGGAACCGGTCTGGGGCGCGACAACCCTTAAAGCCGGCAGCAACCCGCTGAAGCCATCCGAAGACGTAACGACGCTTGAACTCGGCTGCGGTATTTCAGCCGGCACCAACACCAGTGCGGACACCGTCTATCAGGTGATCAAGGCGGTTTACGATCACCATGACGAATGGAAAAACGTGCATCCCATCGCAAAGCGGTGGTCGGTGAAAAAAGCCGTGCAGACCACGGTCCAGCCGTTCCATGACGGCGCCGTCCGGTACTACAAGGAAAAGGGCGTATGGACGGCGGCGCTTGAGGCCAAGCAGAAAGCGCTGCTCGCCCAGTAATCAGGCCTCATGGGCGCTTGTGCGGAAGCTATCCGCCCAAGCGCCCTGTGCCTTTTGATGCAAAAGGCCAACCTGCTTCGGTCAATCTTCGGTTAAGAATCGGGCTATTTTCCCTGACCGATCGATCAGAACGTTCGCCAATTTTTTAGTTTCTCTCCAAAGAAAACGCACCATTAACCGTTAAGTTGGACACTCCGCAGCTGGACCGAGGATCACCGGGGTTACTGTCTTGCGGCTGCTGTTCGTTCATAAGCAATTTCCGGGCCAATTCTTGAATTTGGCGCTCGCTTTCGTGGCGCAGCCGGGTAATGAGGTCGTTTTCATTTCGACCGAACCGGGCTTTGCCGTTCAGGGCATAAGAACGGTTCAGATCCAGCCTGCACGCACCAGCACCGCGCCGACACACCATTATGTGCAACCGCTCGAAAACGCCGTGCTTTTGGGCCAGGCAGCCTACCGGGCCGCGGCCAATCTTCGCCAGGAAGGGTTCGTTCCGGACCTGATCTACGCCCAGGCAGGGTCCGGACTCGGCCTCTTTATAAGGGACGTTTTTCCAGAAACACCCATCATCGGCCATTTTGAGTGGTACTATCATCCAGACAACAGCAATTCCGATTTTTTGTCCTCGGAAGAAATCACGGAAGATGAAGGCCTGCGGTTACGAACCAAGAATGCCGGTCAGTTGCTCGAACTGGCGCAATGCGATTACGGCATCTGCCCGACTGAATTCCAGATGGACCAGTTTCCGCCGGAATTCCACGGGAAGCTTCAGGTCATCCATGAGGGGATCGATACCAGCTTCTTTTCGCCGAGTATGCGGGGCCAACTGACCATCGGTGACCTGCATCTTGGCGACGACGTCGAGATCGTTACCTACGCGACCCACGGGCTGGAACCCTATCGCGGCTTTCCGCAATTCATGCGGGCGCTTGGTACGCTGCAAAGTTTGCGCCCCCGCCTGCACGCCGTGATAACCGGTAACGACGCTGTTTATTACGGCAATCCACGAGCTGACGGAAAGACGTGGAAGGAGGCCATGCTCGAAGAACTACCGGCGCTCGATCTTTCTCGACTCCATTTTACCGGTCCCCTCCCTATTCAGGATTACCGGAGAGTGCTGCGCGCATCGCACGCCCACGTCTATTTGACGGTACCGTTCGTTTTGTCCTGGTCCTTGCTGGAGGCCATGTCGACCGGCTGCACAATTGTCGGGTCGGCCACCGCGCCGGTCTGCGACGTGATCGAAGACGGTGAAACAGGGCTTCTGGCCGATTTCTTTGATCCGTTTCGCCTGGCGGCGCGGATTGGCGAAGCCCTCGACGATAGGGATCTGGCCGTGGCGCTGGGTCAGGCGGCGCGCACCTATACGGTCGACCATTACGACCTCGGCGCGGTCTTGCCATCGCATTTCAGGCTCGCCTCCCATGTGCTGGGTCGCGATGTAACGAAGCAGCAACTGGCTGAAATCACGGCAAAAAGCGCCTGATCAGCGGCAGATACGCCGTCACGCCGTGGGCACGGGATCCAACCCACACGGCGGTTCATCGCGCCAATATCCGCCGGGGAATTGCTAATACTGTTTTCAGACACCGGTCTTCATGACAGGATCATTTCGCGACCAGCCTTTTTAGCGGCCAATGATCCATGATTACAGTATCGGAAAGCAAGCGGCCTGACGCCTTAAGCGAAATAAGGGTGCTCAGCACTTTGGATGGCGCCGCGAAACGGTCCATTGCGCAGCTGTGCAGATGGCAGAAGATCGCTCAGAACACCCAAATTATCAGCCATCAGGATTGTACCGATGACGTCTATTTTCTGGTTCAGGGAACCGTGCGCGCGATCTCCTATTCCGTTGACGGCAAGGAAGTCTCATTCCGGGATATCGGTCCCGGAGAAATATTCGGCGAATACGCCGCAATCGACGGGGGCGAACGATCCGCCAATATCTTCGCGATAACCGATATATTCGTGGGGTCGCTTTCCGGTCGCGCCTTTCGCGACCTTCTCGCGCGGTATCCGGAATTATCACTGGCCGTCATGCGGCTGCTAACGCAGCAAACGCGCGACCTGACAAAGAGAATTTTCGAATTCAGCGCCTTTGCGGTAAAGAACCGGATTCATTCAGAATTGTTACGGCTGGCCCTGGCATCCCGGCCGACGGGGAACATCGCGGAAATCGAAAAAATGCCAACCCATGCCGAAATGGCCAGCCGCATCAGTACGCATCGGGAAGCCGTTACACGTGAATTCAATGCCCTTGCCCGCTTGGGCCTTATGGAAAAACGCGGTCGCAGCACCTTCATTAACGATCTGGCGGCGTTGCAGGATATGGTTAGCTCGTTCGACTACCCGGTGGACGCCTAAAGCATTTTCCCTTCACGTGGAATCGCATCAGCCGGCTGGCTCCGTCTGCATGGAGGACGTTTTAGACGCTGGAGGTTCTTCCCGCCGCAATATTCTTTTTGGCCCCGCCGCGTCGGAAACGGGAGAGATAAGTCGGCAATATGACCTCGGCCGCGGTCGGCGAAATACCGAGATCAGCAAATCCCGCAACTCCTTCGGTCACAACGTTATCGCGACGCAACAGTCGCACCTGGTCGCGCGTCAGCGGCGGGACAGGCAAAAATTCAAGAAAAAAAGCCTTCACCATCGCTGCCCAAAAGGGAACCGGGACAAGCAGGCGTTTGCGATCGATGACCGTCAGGAGAAGCTCGAGCAATTGCCGAAAACTGTATATCTCAGGGCCACCGAGTTCATAGGTCCGACCGGCCGTACCCGGATTGGTCAGCGCCGCGACAGCCGCCTCCGCCACATCACAGACATAGGCTGGCTGAAACCGCGTAGCGCCGCCTCCGATCAACGGCAATACCGGCGAGAAACGCGCCAAAGAGGCAAATCGGTTGAAAAAATCGTCGTCGGGACCAAACAGGATGCTAGGTCGTAGTATAACGGCTTTTTCAAAGGCCGCTTTCACCGCCTCCTCGCCGTCGCCTTTGGAGCGCGCGTACTTTGACGTTGCCCGCGAATCCGCGCCTATGGCGGAGACCTGAACAAGCTGGGCGACACCGGCCGACGCCGACGCCCGCGCAATTCGGGCCGCGCCGTCGCGATGAACGGCATCGAATGTCTGCCGGCCGCTTTCATACAGGATGCCAACCAGATTAATGACCGCGTCCGCCCCCTCAACAGCGGCCGAAACCGATGCATCGTCCCGGATATTGGCGGCAACCGGCGCGACCTGTCCCACGTCCCCCATCGGTTTGCAGCGCAGCGCCTCATCAGGCCGGCGGCAGGCAACGCGAACATGGGCTCCCTCGCGTGCCAGCGCACTGACAACCGAGCGACCGAGAAATCCAGCACCCCCAAAAACCGTGACTACCCTGTAGGCCATTGTTTCCTCCTGATCGCGCGGACTCGGCGCCTCGGGTGCTTTTCACCACTGCGCCTCTTATCGCGAGGAACCGCGCCAGTCAATTAAACCATTGAAAACCGTTTAAAACTGTTGAAAACCGTTGACAGGGAAAGGCCCTATGTCATACCCACTCCTGTATCTTGCCCAGGTGGCGGAATTGGTAGACGCGCTGGCTTCAGGTGTCAGTGGCCGTAAGGTCGTGGAAGTTCGAGTCTTCTCCTGGGCACCATCCGGCAACACCGGATTTATCGTTGGATTTAATGCCGGATTTAATGCCGGATTTAATGCCGGATTTAATGCCGGATTTAATGCCGGATTTAATGCCGGATCGATGGCATGAACCGTCCGGCTGCGCATGAGAATGCAGCCTCGCGTCCGGCGGCATCTCCGGTGACAGACGAGAATGGCCAGCATATGACAGTTACTCTGCACCGAAGCGACCTTCCCGACAAGTTATCGTTTGGCGACTGCGTGGCAATCGACACCGAAACGATGGGGTTAAGACCGGGCCGTGACAGGCTGTGTCTGGTACAGCTGTCAAGCGGCGACGGAACCGCCCACATTGTTCAATTGCCTCAGGGCGACTATTCGGCGCCTAACCTCAAAGCGCTATTGTCGGATCCCGCGGTATTGAAGCTGTTTCATTTTGGACGGTTTGATATCGCGGTCTTGCAGCAATATCTCGGCGTTCTGTGCAGACCTGTCTATTGCACGAAAATTGCCTCCAGATTGACCCGGACCTTTACTGACCGGCACGGGCTGAAGGATCTATGTCGAGACCTGCTTGGCATTTCCGTTTCGAAAGAACAACAATCATCCGATTGGGGCGCCGAAGAACTAAGTGAAGCGCAACTGTCATACGCCGCATCCGACGTATTGCACCTGCACGACCTGCGCGCAGCGCTCAACGGGATGCTCGAACGCGAAGGGCGGATGGCCCTGGCAGCCGCCTGCTTCGATTTTCTTCCGGCACGGGCCGAACTGGATTTGGCAGGTTGGCCTGAAACCGATATTTTTGCACACTAAATAACGTGGACAAACCCTATTTCAAGGGCCATCTGTTAGACTAGCCAACAGCCATATTCTTTAAAGATTTCTTGTTTATTGGATTTCGAGATTGGAATTAGCTCAATTGACTACGACGAAAAAATCCGGTAGCCGGCAGTCAGATCTTGATGTTGCACGGCGGGTCCTCGCCCATGAGGCGGCTGGCCTGGCCGCCCTCTCGGCCGTTCTGGATGATTCGTTCGTGAAGGCCGTCGACCTCATGGAAGCGGCAAAGGGCCGCGTCGTGGTGAGCGGTATGGGAAAAAGCGGCAATATCGCGCAAAAAATCGCCGCCACCCTGGCATCGACCGGAACGCCCGCTCAATATGTCAACGCGGCGGAGGCGAGTCATGGCGACCTCGGCATGATCACCCTGCAGGACGTTGTTATGACGCTGTCTTATTCGGGGGAAACCGTGGAGCTTTCGGACCTGGTGGCGTTCACGAGATTGATGAAAATCCCGCTTATCGCCATGAGCGGCCGCGCCGGTAGCTCACTGGACAAAGCCGGCGACGTATCTTTGGTCCTGCCAAGAATGGACGAGGCCTGCCCCAATAATCTGGCTCCGACGACATCGACGACGGCGATGATGGCCCTGGGCGATGCGCTTGCGGTAGCCCTGCTGGAGCGCAAAGGTTTTTCCGCGGAGGATTTCAACGCGCTTCATCCGGGCGGGCAGCTTGGCCGGCGGTTCATCAAGTTGTCCGACATCATGCATCGCGGCGAGGCCATTCCGCTGGCGCGCCACGACAGCCAGATGTCCGAAACGTTGCTTACCATAACGGCCAAGAGCCTAGGATGTGTGGGCGTTGTCGGCGCCGACGGGACTTTAGTCGGGATTATTACCGATGGCGACCTGCGACGACATATGGACAACGGCTTGTTGGAACGGCGTGCCAGCGAAATCATGACGAAATCCCCGTTGACCGTCTCGCCGGATATGCTGGCCGCCGCCGTGCTTGGACTTATGAACGACCGAAAAATTACTGCCATGTTTGCCGTCGAGGCAAGCAAACCCGTTGGCATCGTCCATATTCACGATTTGCTGCGCGCCGGGTTGGTTTAACCCTCGGGCTCACTGAGCAAAAGGTCTTTATGTCTGTGTCAGCCATCCGTTCAACCGTTCAAACGATCACCGGCGGCGGTTCGGGATCACCCACAGGGCGCGTCCGCTCTATGACCAAGGGAGGCGGATCGTATACCAGGTTTGCCAATTCCATGCGGATTACCCTGCCGCTTGTGGCGGTGGCCATTGTCATCCTGGTTGTCGCATGGCCGCAGCTGACGGAAAAACCGAAGAAGTTTTCGCTCAACGTGTCTAACATCAACACGTCGGAGACCGGGACACAACAAATTATCAGCGCCCGTTTCACCGGAACAGATTCGGAAAATCGTCCTTATTCGGTCACGGCCGACACCGCGTCCCAGAACAACAAGGCCCCGAATATGGTCGACCTTGCCTTTCCCAAGGCGGATATCACAATGAAAGGCGGTGCCTGGCTTGCTTTGTCGGCCGAAACTGGAACGTTCAATCGAAAATTACAGGTGCTTAACCTTAAAGGCGAGGTGAACCTGTTTCACGACATGGGCTATGAATTGCGTACTGCGGCCGCCGATATTTTCATGAAGCAAGGTATCGCATCCGGCAACAAACCCGTATACGGACAAGGACCGATCGGCACTGTGCAATCCGCCGGGTTTCAAATTCTCGATGGCGGCAAACGCGTTCTTTTCACCGGCAAGAGCCGATTAATTCTCTATCGGACAGAAAAAGGCCCGAAAGGATGACGCCGCGCCTGATAGCGCTGACGTTCTTAGCGCTTTTTTTGCCGTCCCCTGCCCAGGCACAGGCCCTTGGATTGCCCAACCAGACACGCGATCTCCCCATTGAAATTCACGCCGATAACGGTATCGAATGGCAACAGGAAGCCCAAGCCTATATCGCCCGCGGTAATGCCAGAGCGCTGCAAGGTAATGTCACAGTCCACGCCGATCAGCTAACGGCCTATTACGAAAAGGGCGCTAATGGCAGCAGCCAGATTTGGCGTATTGATGCCGATGGCCACGTTCGCATAACCACACCACAGCAAACGGCTTACGGCAAAAAAGGGGTATACGAAGTCACCAAGGGTGTCTTTGTCCTGACGGGATCGCCTCGGCTGGTAACGAAAACCGAAGAGATCACCGCGAAAAAAAGCATCGAATTTCTGGAAGCCAAGTCACTTGCCGTCGCCCGCGGAAACGCCATGGTAATCCGCGCGGACAAGCGTCTGCGCGCCGACATCCTGACGGCTTATTTTGTAAAGGGCGCAGATGGGAAAAACCAGGTCGACAGGGTCGACGCATACGATAACGTAACGATTACCACTCCGAATGAAATCGTGCGCGGCCGCCGTGGCGTTTATCACACCAAGACAGGTATGGTGGTGTTGCGCGGTTCTGTTAAGATAACGCGTGGCAACGACCAGCTAAATGGCGAATCAGCGGAAGTTAATCTCAACACGGGGGTTAGTCGTTTGTTGAGTGGTGGTGGGAGCCAGGTGCGGGGCATTTTTCAACCCCAAAGAAAAAATGTGGGCCGGCAATCTTCGCCGAAGTAGCGGGAGGGTACTTGGATCTAACAATGGATCTCACCACGGGGATGAACGTTCATGACATCTAAGCAAAAGACAACCAAGGAAAAGACAACGGGAACGGAAAGCGCCGTCCCCGAAAGCGATAAGAGCCTCTCTGAAGCACCTCGGCTGGTTGCGGATAATCCGGGTTTAACAGCGAGCAATCTCGGCAAGGCTTTCAAAAAACGGCCGGTCTTGCGCGACGTATCCCTGTCTGTACAACGGGGCGAGGTTGTCGGGCTGTTAGGTCCCAACGGGGCCGGCAAGACCACATGTTTTTACATCGTTACCGGACTCATATCACCGGATTACGGGCTGATTTCACTGGATGGCGAGGACATCACCGGTCTGCCTATGTATCGGCGCGCCCGGCTGGGTATTGGTTATCTGCCGCAGGAGGCGTCGATCTTCCGCGGCCTGACAGTTGAAAACAATATCCGCGCCATGCTGGAAGTCTCGGAACCGCTGGCCGATCAGCGCGAAGCCAAGCTTGACGACCTGCTGGCTGAATTTTCTTTGACCCATTTACGCCGGACGCCGTCTCTCGCCCTGTCGGGCGGCGAGCGCCGGCGGGTGGAAATCGCCCGGGCCCTTGCCTCCGATCCCAGCTTTATGCTGCTTGATGAACCCCTGGCCGGGATCGACCCCATCGCCGTAAGCGACATTAGAGAGCTCATCACCCATCTCAAGGACCGGGGGATTGGGGTCCTGATTACCGACCATAACGTCCGGGAAACCCTCGATATCGTTGACCGAGCCTATATCCTCCACGACGGAAAAGTCTTGATGGAAGGTAAACCTGACGAGATCGTGATGCACCAGGATGTGCGACGTGTTTACCTAGGTGAAAGGTTCAGCCTGTAAAAGGTTAGCTAGGTAAATCAGTCAGTTCGCGTAAGGTAGCAGTCATGGCTTTAG
The DNA here is from genome assembly GCA_027624735.1 of Pseudomonadota bacterium. Lineage (GTDB taxonomy): Bacteria > Pseudomonadota > Alphaproteobacteria > MPNO01 > UBA2964 > JAQBTY01. The sequence goes on from JAQBTY010000005.1 coordinate 31,209, forward strand.
TCCCAAGATTGGACATGCGTCAGGTCCAGTCCCTGGTCATGACGCCCCAGCTGCAGCAAGCAATCAAATTGCTGCAGATGTCCAGTTTAGAATTAAGTCAATATGTCGAGCAGGAGGTCGAGCAAAATCCCCTCCTGGATCGCGATACTCCCGACGGCCCCTCCGAACATGAAAACGGTTCCGATGATGGCGGAACGGGGGATACGTCCGCGGACGACAAGTTCGACACCACCGGCGATACGGCGGAAACTTTCGACGACGGGCCGGCCACCCCCGATTCCGTCGACCTTGTCGGAAGCGACAACCTGACCCTTGATCACGATGTCGGACTTGATGCCGATTACGAAAACGTCTGGTCGGGCGATTCGCCGTCAGACACACCCCAGACCGTGGAGGCGGATACGCTCCACTGGCAGGTTCAGGGCGCCGGCGGCTTCGATCTTGACGATCCGGATTTGGAAAATGCCCCGGCCGGCGAAATTGTGCTTCGGGATCACCTGATCGGCCAGATCAATGTCGATGTGCACGACCCGGTAGACAAAATAATTGCGGTATATCTGGTCGACCTCTTGGATGACGCGGGATATCTACACGCTGACCTGAATGACGTCGCGATGACGCTGGGCTGTGATCTGGAAACGGTCGAACGCCTTCTCGCCCGTCTTCAGCAGCTTGACCCGCCGGGAATATTCGCCCGCAGTCTATCGGAATGTCTGGCCCTGCAGCTCAAGGATCGCAATCGATACGATCCGGCAATGCAGGCGCTTGTGGAAAATCTTGATCTGCTGGCCAAACGTGAATTCAAGGCCCTTCGTCGATTATGCGGCGTCGATTCCGAAGACATTGCCGACATGATCGACGAAATTAAGGCCCTCAATCCAAAACCGGCGCTGGCGTTCGATCATGTGGTCTCCCAGGCGGTCACGCCGGATGTTACGGTCCGGCGCAAGGTGGGGGGCGGCTGGGTCGTCGAAGTGAATAACGATGCCCTGCCGCAGGTCCTGCTGAACAACCGATACTTTACGGAAATTAGCCGGCAGGCGACGCGGCAGCAAGACAAGGAATATATCGCTGAGTGTTATCAGACCGCCAATTGGCTCGTCCGGGCGCTGCACCAGCGGGCCCAAACAATTCTTAAAGTAACGACTGAAATCGTACGTCATCAGGAAGCGTTCCTGAATAAAGGCGTCCAATATCTTAAGCCGCTGGTTCTACGCGATATCGGGAAAATCCTTGATATCCACGAAAGCACGGTTAGCCGTGTCACGACTAATAAATACGTCAACACGCCGCGCGGCATATTCGAGCTCAAATATTTCTTCACTTTTGCCGTGGGCTCTTCCCATGACGGCACCGATGCCCCTTCAGCGGAAGCTATCCGTTACCGCGTTAAGGCGTTGATCGACGCTGAATCGCTGGAAAACGTCCTGTCAGACGACAAAATAGTCGCCATTCTTCGCGCCAGCGGCCTGGATGTGGCCCGTCGGACGATTGCGAAGTATCGTGAATCCATGCATATCCCGTCTTCCGTCCAGCGGCGCCGCGAAAAGGCGATGCTGGGCTGACGCCAAAACATAGCGGATGCGATACCTGCGCGCCGCCACAAGCATCGTTTTACCGATTTCCCCTGCATCGATCTCTGCTATCGGGGAACATTAGCGAAGTATTAGTACTCTTAGCCCGGATTATTCACGGTGGTCGGATGGTTTGAGCAAGGCGCGTGGTATCGTCCGGGTTGACGGCGG
>JAQBTY010000300.1 GCA_027624735.1 Pseudomonadota bacterium
AGCTTCAGCCAGTTCCATCATCGAAAAGGTCAACCGTGGGAAACAAGCGTTGGAATCGCAACACTAGTGGATAGAATTGCCAATTTTACATCTTTTTCATATTTCGTTGGCACAAAGGGCATCACCTGGCTTGCACCTAGGTAGCCCTTGGCCCATGTTCTTCGAAGCTCGTAGCGGTAAGGCAAATGGATCAAGTTTCACCAAACCCCGGTAATGACCCTGAGGGTGGCAATGTAAAAACGCCGCGGATAAGCCTGCGTCGGCATCTGCGCGGATATTTTCTTGCTGGCATCCTTATTACCGCTCCCATCGGTATTACGTTCTATTTCGCCTGGCTGATCGTCGCTTGGATCGACAGCAAGGTAACGCCGCTGCTGCCGCCCCTATACAACCCCGAAACCTACCTGCCATTCAGCGTTCCGGGGCTTGGCCTGCTTATCATTGGCTGTGTCCTGACCCTGATCGGTGCGCTGACCGCCGGCATAATGGGCCGTTTTTGGGTTCGGACCAGCGAACGGCTGCTCAACCGGATGCCTGTCATCCGCAGCGTCTATGGCGCGATCAAGCAGATATTCGAGACTATCCTGTCAAACAAGTCCGATGCTTTCCGTGAAGTCGTGCTCTTCGAATATCCGAGGCGCGGTGCCTGGGCGATGGGTTTCATCACCGGCAAGACCGAAGGTGAGATCCAGGATGCAACGGAGGACGAGGTTGTAAACGTTTTCCTGCCGACAACCCCCAACCCGACGTCGGGATATCTGCTGTTTCTCCCCAAACGGGAACTGGTCGTCCTCTCCATGACCGTGGAGGAGGGCATCAAGATGGTTGTTTCAGGCGGTATCGTCACGCCACCGGACCGCCGCCCCGAACACCTCAAAGGGATAATAAAGGTCGCCGCATCCGATGGCGACAAGGAAACGATTATCCAATCCCACTCTGCCGCTGGGCCAGGCGCCGATCTGACCGATAAGCGTAAAGAGCCTGCCTAACCAGACCGCAGGGTCTGGACCACGGCGTCCTTTTCAAACAGATACAGAAGTACGCGGAGCGCCTGGCCGCGCGGGGTGGCCAGACCAGGGTCGCGGTCGAGGATCAGCCTGGCGTCGTCGCGCGCCACCAGCATCAGGTCCCGGTGTTGCACGATGTCTGCGATGCGGAATGCGGGCAGGCCGCTTTGCCGTGTGCCCAGCAATTCACCCGCGCCGCGTAGCCTCAGATCTTCCTCCGCGATACGAAAGCCGTCGTTGGTTTCCCGTAAAATCTTGATCCGGGCGCTCGCGGTCTCCGTAAGCGGCGGCGCATACAGCAGCAGACACGAACTTGCCCGTTCGCCGCGTCCGACTCGGCCGCGAAGCTGGTGCAGCTGCGCCAGGCCAAAACGTTCTGCATGCTCGATCACCATGATCGTGGCCTCGGGCACATCGACGCCGACTTCGATCACCGTGGTTGCGACCAGGATCCTGGTATGGCCGGCTGAGAACGCGGCCATGGCCTTGTCTTTCGCCGTCCCGGACATCTGGCCGTGGATCAGCCCGACCTGTCCCGGGAAACGGGCCTCCAGCGCGGCATGACGGTCTGTCGCCGCCGCCAGATCGCTTACTTCAGATTCGTCTACCAGCGGACAGACCCAGAACACCCGCGCGCCGCCGGCAAGCGCTGTTTCCAGCCGGGTCACGACGTCTTCTATACGTGACAAAGGAAGCGCGCGGGTATCGATGGGCTGGCGGCCGGCGGGCTTGTCGGTCAAACGGGACGAATCCAGATCGCTATAGGCACACAGCATCAACGTCCGCGGGATAGGGGTCGCCGTCATGACCAGCATATCCGCCGCCGCGCCCTTGGAAGCCAGCATCAGCCTTTGGTGAACACCAAAACGATGCTGCTCGTCGACGACGGCGAGACCAAGGTCGGCAAAGGCAATTTCTTCCTGAAAGAGGGCGTGGGTGCCGACCACGATGGCGATATCCCCCGATTTCAGCCCGTCAAGCACCGCTGCGCGGGCCTTTCCCTTATCGCGCCCGGTTAATATGGCGATAGTCAAGCCGATGCCGCGCGCCAGGGGCTCGATGGTGGCGAAATGCTGCCGTGCCAGCACTTCCGTCGGGGCCATCAGGGCGGTCTGCGACCCTGCCTCGATAGCTTGAAGCATGGCGAGGAGGGCGACGATGGTTTTGCCGCTGCCCACATCGCCTTGCAGGATACGAAGCATGCGGACCGGCGCCGCCATATCGGCGCCAATCTCCGCGAGCGCGGTTTCCTGCGACGGCGTCAGGAAAAACGGCAGCGCGGCCAACGCCTTGGCCGTCAATTCTCCGGTCGGCGCGAAGCAACGGCCGGGCCGTGCCCGCTGGTTCACCCGGACGATGGACAGAGCCAATTGATCGGCAAGCAGCTCGTCATAGGCGAGCCGCCGGCGCGCCACGGCCTCGGGGGCCAGATCGGCCTCGGATTGCGGCGCATGGACCGATTGCAGGGCGTCACGCCACCCTGGCCACTGATTTTTGCGAAGCCAGGCGGCATCCTGCCATTCGGGAAGATCGGGAGCACGCTCCAACGCGCCGCGAATGGCGCGCAACAGGGGCTTGGAGGTAAGCCCGGCGGTCAATCGGTAAGTAGGTTCGACCGTTTGCAGGGTCTCGAGCTCGGATCGTTCCACCACATGATCTGGATGGGTTATCTGTAGCCGGCCCTGGAACTCCTCTATCTTACCGCTGACGATCCGTTCCTGCCCGATGGGGAGGATTCTGTCGAGATAATCCTGGCGGGCATGAAAAAAAACCAGATCCAGCTCACCGGTTTCATCGCTGCATAGAACCTTGTAGGGAAGCCGTGGTATCCGGGGCGGCTGGTGAATATCCACCTTAACCGTGATGGTCGCGATGGCGCCGGGGATCGCTTCCCCTATCTTGGGAGCAAAGCGCCGATCGATCAGCCCGGTCGGCAGGTGCCACAGAATATCCGCCACGTGTGACCCGGCCATCTTGCCGATCGCCTGGGCCAGCCGCGGGCCGATGCCGGTCAGGCTGGCGACAGAGGCGAATAAGGGAAACAATATTTCGGGGCGCATGGCTAATTGTCACGCGAAAGCAGACAACGCTGCAAGAACGGTCTATACCCGTGCGCAATAAAATAAAAAGGACCCGTCATGTCGGATGACAGCGAGGCTCACCGCCGCAAGCGTCTGCTCTATCAGAGCAGGCACCGCGGAACGAAAGAAGCCGATCTCATCCTCGGCGGGTTCGCGCTCGCCCATATGACAAGTCTCACGGCCGACCAGTTCGCGAAGCTCGAAGCCCTGCTCGAAGAAAGCGATCCCGACCTGATGCGCTGGATTGGCGGCCGCTCAGCACCGCCGGCGGTGCATGATAATGACGTTTTTAAGATGATTTGTAGCTTTAAGTATGACCTGTTAAAAAATTGATTTTAAAAACTAATCCATTTTCTTCACCTGGTCGGACCATCCTGTCAGGTGTCCCCGAGGGACTTGACGGGTTGGTTCTGGCCGACCTCGCGTCCGGCACCCCGGTCCTGGTTATTCACGTGGCGCGGGATGACAAGCGCCTCGCCCTTTTGGCGGATATTCTGGCGGTGTTTTCTCCGGATCTGCGGGTGCTTCAGTTCCCCGCCTGGGACTGTCTGCCCTATGACAGGGTATCGCCCAACAGCGATGTGGCCAGTGCGCGGGTGAAGGCCCTTGGCGAACTGGCGACGCGGGGTGAGGGGCAAAACGAAGAGGGGCCCCTGGTTATTCTGACGACGGTTAACGCCATATTGCAACGGGTTCCGCCGGCGCGGCTGTTCGTCGACACGGTTTTCCGGGTACGCAAGGGCCATACGCTCGATCTGGCGGCGATGACGCAGTTTATGACGGCGAACGGCTATAACCGGACCAGTACCGTCCGCGAGCCGGGTGAATACGCCATCAGGGGCGGTATTATTGACATTTTTCCGTCCGGCTTCGAAGCACCGTGCCGTCTGGATCTGTTCGGCGATGAAATCGACCGCCTGCGTCAGTTCGACCCCATTAGTCAGATCAGCGAAAGCGACATAAACGAACTTATCCTGCAGCCGGTCAGCGAACTTTTTCTCGATGAAGGCTCAATCGGCCGGTTCCGAAGCGGATACCGGCACCATTTCGGCGGAATTGATAATGATCCGCTATACGATTCCGTCTCTGCCGGGATCAAGGCGACGGGCTCGGAACACTGGCTGCCGCTGTTTTATGAGAATCTGGAAACAATTTTCGACTACGTGCCACGAGCCGCGATAACCTTTGACCATCAGGCAGAAGACACGATCGATGCCAGGTTTCAGGTGATTTCGGACTTTTACGATGCCAGATTGAGCTTTCTGAAGGTCTCACGGGCCGCAACTGTCGAAACAGCACCGCCCTACCGCCCGTTGCCGCCTGATCAACTGTATTTAACGGCGGATGAGTGGGAAAACAGCATCCAGGAACGGGCGACGGGATGGTTTTCACCTTTTTCAGCGCCGGAAGCTGCCCCCAAAGCGCCCGGGGGGCTTATAAAAAGCGTCGATGTGGCCGGACGACGGTGCCAGGATTTTGCCGCCGCCCGCGTTGATGGGCAATCCGACGATCCTACCGCGCCGAGCACTATCTTTGACGCCGTCCGCGACCATATAACGGCCCAACGCCGCCTCGGACGGCGAACGGCCATCGCCGCCTTTACAGCCGGGTCCCGCGATAGGCTCGCCCGGGTGCTGGAAGAACATGGGCTGGGCAATTTGCAGCCCGTCGATAACTGGCCGGAATTCACCAGATTGCCGGTGACGGCGACAGGTCTGCTGGTCCTTGGGCTGGACCATGGGTTTTCGACCGACGACATCACGCTGATCGCGGAACCGGATATACTGGGCGACCGGCTCGATCGGCCGGTCCAGCGGCGGCGGCGCGCCGAGGCTTTTATAGCCGATGCGGGCGAACTTTCCGTCGGCGACTTTGTGGTTCATATCGAACATGGCATCGGTAAATATGAGGGGCTGGAGACGATCATCGCGGCCAATACGCCCCATGACTGCCTGCGTGTAGCCTATAACGGGGGCGATCGGCTGTATGTTCCGGTGGAAAATATCGAGGTCCTGTCGCGCTTCGGGTCGTCCGATGCCGTCGTTTCGCTTGACCGGCTGGGTGGAGCGGGTTGGCAGTCGCGCAAAGCCAGGCTGAAACAGCGATTGCGCGAAATGGCCGACGAACTGATCAAGATTGCGGCCCTGCGTACCCTGAAACCAGCCAGAAAGCTTGTTCCCGATCCTACCCTGTTCGACGAATTCTGTGCCCGTTTTCCCTATCAGGAGACCGACGACCAGCATACGGCGATCGATGAAACCATTGGCGATTTGTCGTTGGGACGACCTATGGACCGCCTGGTTTGCGGCGATGTCGGTTTCGGTAAGACCGAAGTAGCGCTTCGTGCCGCTTTTGTCACGGTCATGGCGGGGGGGCAGGTCGCCGTCA
>JAQBTY010000301.1 GCA_027624735.1 Pseudomonadota bacterium
CTTCCATCCAGCAGCACAGCTCGGTGGAGACGCCATCGCCCAAGACGGGAGTCATGCCGAGATCGCGAATGAGGTTCAGTCCGTCCGTTAGCAAATCGAGCCCGCCCATTTTCTTGAGCTTCAGCTTCACATAGCCGATGCCGTCGATGTCGCCGGCGCGCTTTATGTCGTCCAGGCCGTAGATGGATTCGTCCAGCATCACCGGTACCGTCGACACCGCGGCAACGGCTGCATTATCGTCCCAGGCTCCGGAATCGCAGGGCTGTTCGAACGACTCAATACCCGCCGGATCGAGCGAGGCGGCGAACCGGCAGCCGTCTTCACGGTTGAAGCCGCGGTTGGCATCGAGCCTGATGGTAGCCCTGCCAACGGCCGCCTGCTGTACCGCACGCACCTTGGCGGCATCCTCTTCCCAGTTCTTGCCGACCTTGACCTTGAGGGTGCGGAACCCTTCCGCGACACGGGCATCCACTTCGGCGGGAAAATCGGCAGGATCGGTGGCATGAAACGGGGTCAGCAGCGGCAACGACACGTCGCTGTCGAGCGTGAGAACCGAATGACCGCCGAGCATTTCCAGCGCCGTCACCAGCGCACTGGCGGCCACCGGGCTTTCCGGCACGCGGGCGCCGATCTCATCCTTGGCGATTGTCACATCCTTTCCAATGGCGTCTTCGGCACGGAAGCGGCAGAAATCCCAGCCGCCATCGATGGTCTCGAACGTATGGCCGGGTGAAATGTGCCCCTCTCCCCAGCCGGTGCGCCCGTCCGTATCGCGTGCTTCGACGATGATCGGCTCGAAATCGTCATAGACGCGGTAGGACACGTGGTATGGCACGGACAGAAGCATCTTGACGCGATAGAGGGTAATTTCCTGGATTGGCACGAATTTTCTCCCACACAATTTTAAGCGCCCATTCTAAACAGGTCAGCCCATCCGTGATAGGATGACGCGGTAACGTACCGGAGAAAAGCGATTATGAGCCAGTCGACCGCATCCTTTGATATCAATCCGCTGTCACCCGCGCTCGGCGCTGAAGTTCGCGGCATCGACCTCGCGACCATCAGCGATGCGGACTTCGCGGCGGTTCAGGCCGCCTGGCATGAGAATCTCGTCCTCGTGATCCGGGACCAGAAAATCAGCGACGAAGATTTTCTCAGCTTCAGCGCCCGGCTAGGCGCGCTCGATCTCGCCCCCATAACGGTGACCGGCAAACCCTATATTCCCGAACTGCCGCACCTCGCCGTGATTTCTAACGTGGTGGAAGATGGCCAGGCGATCGGCGGGCTGGGCAATTCGGAACTGATCTGGCACACCGACATGTCCTATGCGGAGAACCCGCCCATCGCGAGCCTGCTTTATTCGCTGGAGGTGCCTGAGACCGGCGGCGACACGTGGTTCTGCAATATGTACAAGGCCTATGATTCCCTGCCCGCTTCCTTGAAGCAGCGCATCGCGACGCTCACCTGCAAGCACGATTCGTCGCACAATTCAGCGGGCGAGACGCGCAAGGGTTTCGCCGACGGGTTCACCAGCCGGGATGAGATCCCGGGCGCGGTGCACCCGCTGGTCTGCCAGCACCCGGCCACGGGCCGGCCGGTGCTCTATCTCGGCCGGCGGGAAAACGCCTATATCGTTGAATTGCCGGACCATGAAAGCGAGGCGTTGCTGGACGAGATATGGTCCCATACGACCCGGCCGGAAAATTCCCTGCGCCACCATTGGCGGGTGGGCGACATTCTGATGTGGGACAACCGCTGCACCATGCACCGGCGCGACGATTTCAATCAGAACACGCGGCGCCTCATGCACCGCAGCCAGGTCAAAGGCCGCGCCATGGCGCCGGCTTATACTTAAGTGGCCAGCACCGAACCAACCATCGGCGTATCCATACCGCGCCTCGAAGACCACCGGCTGCTCACCGGTGCCGGCTGTTTCACCGATGACATCAATCTGGACGGGCAGGCCCGCGCCGCCTTTGTCCGATCGCCCCACGCCCATGCCGATATTCTGTCCATCGACACGACGGCCGCCGCGGCGATGCCAGGCGTGCTGGCCATTTACAGCGCCGCCGATTTGCTGGCCGGGGGCGTAAAGCCGTTCCCCACCGATGTGGATACACGCGGCCTCGAATCGCCCAACCGCGACGGTTCGCTGATGGCCGACCCGCCTTATTACACCTTTGCCAATGGGCGCACCCGTCATGTGGGCGCCCCGGTCGCCATGGTGATTGCCGAAACCCTGGCCGATGCCGAAGATGCCGCCCAGGCGGTCGACATATCCTATCGACCGCGCAAATCGGTCACCGATACGGGAAGCGCCACCGCCAGCGACGCCCCGCAATTATGGGATGAAGCCCCCAACAATATCTGTTTCGACTGGGTGGCCGGTGACGAAGACGCCACCGCCCAGGCGCTGGCGCGCGCCGATCATGTGGTCTCCCTCGACATGGTCAATAACCGGATCATCACCAACTTCATGGAACCGCGCGCCGCGCTCGCGCGCTTTGATTCCAAGACCGGGAATTTTCTGATCCATGCGGGCTGCCAGGGGCTCTACACGCTGCAGCGCCGGCTGGCGATTTCGCTCGGAATCGAGCCGGCCCGCATTCGGGTGGTCTCGCGCGATGTGGGCGGCGGGTTCGGATCGCGCAATGTCATCTATCCGGAATATGTGGCGGTTCTGTGGGCGGCGCGCCAATTGGACCGGCCGGTAAAATGGACGGCAAGGCGCGACGAGGAATTCCAGACCACGTCACAGGCCCGCGACACGCTGCTGCGCGGCACGCTGGGCCTGAGCCGTGACGGTGACTTCCTGGCGTTGCGCGTCGATAGCACCTGCAATCTGGGCGCCTACCACACCGGCAACGGCCCGTTTACCCAGCTGCGCAACCTGACCCGCATGCTGCCGGGCGTTTACAAAACGCCGGCGCTTTATCTGGAGCTCACCGGCGTCTTCACCAACACGGTACCGATCAGCTCCTATCGCGGGGTCGGCCGGATGGAGGCCATCACCCTGCTGGAACGGCTGATCGACAAGGCGGCGGCGGCAACCGGGATCGACCGGACCGAACTGCGCCGGCGCAACGTGATCCCGCCCGAGGCGATGCCGCACACCACCCCGATGGGTGGGGTCTATGACAGCGGCACCTATGCGGCGAACATGGCGTTGACCATGGAGGCTGCCGGCTGGGACAGTTTCGAGGCGCGGCGTGACGAAGCCGGGCGGCGCGGACGGCGGCGCGGCATCGGCCTCTGTAACTATATCGAAGGCGCGGGCGGCGTCCCCGACGAATATGCCGGTCTTACCGTTGCCGGGGACGGCATTGTCCATTTGCGCGCCGGCAGCATGTCCCAGGGCCAGGGCCATGAAACCACCCTGCGCCAGATCGTGGCGGCGGAGCTTGGCGTGCCGGTCCATAGCATCGATTACACCGCATCGGATACGGACCTTATTCCCGCCGGTGTGGGCACCAACGCCTCGCGTTCCATCGTGCGCGCCGGTACCGCGCTGGTGGAAGCCGCGCGCGAGGTCATCGAGACCGGCAAGGACACGGCGGCGCGGATTCTGGAGGCCGCGCGGGAAGATATCAGCTTTTCCGACGGCGAATACCGGGTCACCGGCACCGACCGCACCATCGATCTGATATCTGTCGCCAGCCGGGCGGGCTCGATCAATGCGGAGAACAATCACAAGGGCAGTGAGACCACCTACCCCACTGGCTGTCACATCTGCGAAGTGGAAATCGATCCCGAGACCGGCGCGCTGGAGATCGTGGCGTTTTCCGTGGTCGACGATGTGGGGCGCGCCATCAATCCCATGATCGTCCATGGCCAGTCGCACGGCGCCATCGCGCAGGGCGTCGGCCAGGCGCTGATGGAGCTGGGCGCCTACGATAAGGACAGCGGGCAATTGCTGAGCGGGTCCTACATGGATTACTGCATGCCGCGGGCGGCGGACTTCCCGCCCCTCGAACCGATCCAGAACGATGCGCCGAGCCCGACCAACCCACTCGGCGTCAAGGGCGCCGGCGAAGGCGGCACGACGGGCGCGCCGGGCGCCGTGATGAATGCGGTGATGGATGCGCTGGCGCCAATCGGCGTTGACCATGTGGATATGCCGGCAACGCCCCATACAATCTGGAAAGCGATTCAGCGGGCGCGACAATCGTAGAAACTCTACTCAATTGTCATCCCGCACTAACCGTTGCATCGCCGGTACTGTCGGGTTGATAATCCGCCTAAGCGCAAAATGTTCCCAAGGAGACAGTTCAATGGCTGACATACTGGATCGCCCGTACGAATGCGATGCCAACTGGAAGGGTCCGGAGCTGGCCTCGTCGGGCGAGTGGATTTACCGCCTGACGGACAGCGACATCGCCGAGCTGGAGGGGGCGTTACAGAACGTCAAATCCAGGGGGCTGGACATTCCCGCTATCGGGAAACAGGATTTCCCGCTGCCCACATTGTCGAAAAAATTAGCCGCCATTTCGCGCGAGCTGCAAAGCGGGCGGGGCTTTATCCTGATGCGCGGCATTCCCGTCGACCGCTACAGTCAAGAAGACTCCAGGATTCTTTATTGGGGTATCATGACCTATTTCGGCGAGGCGGCGGCCCAGAACATGATGGGCGAGCTGGTCAGCGACGTGAAGGCCATCGACGGAGACTGGAACCAGAATTTCAATATCCGCGGCTACCAGACAAGGGTTCACCTGCCGTTTCATTGCGACAAGGCCGATCTGGTGGGGCTGATGTGCCTGCAGACCGCGAAGAAAGGCGGCGAAAGTTGCATTTCTAGCTCGGTCGCCATCCACAACGAAATCCTGCGGACCCGCCCCGATCTTCTGGAAGCGCTCTACCAGCCGTTCTATATCGACCATCGGGGAGAGGGATTCGACGACGAGGAGCCGTTTTACATGGCCCCGGTCTTCGCTCTCCATAACGGCCATTTCTATGCAAGGTTCGGCCAGCGATATGTCGAAACCGCGCAACGCTTTCCCCAGGTCCCGCGCCTGACGCCGGCGCAGACCGAAGGCATGCAGCTGTTCAGCAAACTGGCGCTCAGCGACGACTTCCGCCTCGACATGGTGCTCGAGCGCGGCGACATACAGCTGCTCAACAACCATCTGATCGTTCACAGCCGCACGGATTACGAGGATTGGCCGGAGCCCGAACGCCGCCGTCATCTCCTGCGTATGATATTGCTGTCAGGCGACGACAAGGACGCGCCGGACTTCACACGAAATCTGAACGCGTTTATCCGGAGATGGGGCGCCGAACCGCGCCAGTCCGTGCTGGAGACCGCCGAATAGGGAGAAAAAGGCCTGCGCCAGGCCCTGAAGCGCGATGATCTTCAGTGGAATCATGCGGCGAAGCCCCCTCCCTAACCCTCCCCCGCCGCGGGGGAGGGGATTTTAAGAGATAAGCTATTGAAAACGT
>JAQBTY010000302.1 GCA_027624735.1 Pseudomonadota bacterium
CAACGGCAAGAGCTTTTGCGCCGGCGCCGATATCAGCCCCAACCCGGCCAAGAAAGAATATAAGGGCGACGCGCTCAAGACCCACGCCCACCACGCAAAGACGCTAAAATTCCACATGACCCCGTGGGAACTCAAGAAACCGGTCATCGCGTCCATCCGGGGTCATGCCATGGGGGCGGGGTGTGAGTTCGCCATGATGTGCGACATCTCCATCGCCGCCGACACCGCCATCCTCGGTGAGCCGGAAATCAGATTTGCCTCGATCGGCTCGGCCGTCATCATGCCGTGGATCATCGGCCACAAGCGCGCCCGGCAACTGCTCTATCTCGGCGACACCATCTCAGCCGAGCGGGCCGAACAGATCGGGATGATCAATCTGGTGGTGCCCGAGGCGGATCTGGAAGCCGAAACCATGAAATTCGCCCACCGGCTTGCCCTGGTGGGACGGGAGACCCTGAGTGCGGTCAAGAATGCGGTGAATGTGGGTATCGAAGCACAAGGCTTTCACGAAGGCATGAAAGCCGGTGTCACGACCGTCGCCCTGATCCACACGTCGAAGATCGACTCCGACGAACAATTCTATGCCAAGGTCGCCGAAGAAGGCCCCGCCGCCGCCTTCCGCTGGCGCAACGCCCAGTTCAAGCAGTAGGTGATGCGGTGCGGGCGGATTTGAGACCCGCCCCAAAGATATAAGAGCGGTTTATGGTTCATAACCCTCATTAATTCGTCACCCCCGGGCTTGACCCACTACTGTCCGGTTTAATTATATTTAGGGCTCGAAGGGCTCTCATCGGCCTGTGCGATTAAAATAATTTGTCATCCCGGGGAGTGGGGTTATAGGAATGCGACGATGGCAACCTACGTTTTCTGATTCCGTCTCCCTGTCCGGTACGTTGGTCTGAATCAGGCAGTCTGCCTTTGTCACAGGCGACGCAGAATAATTTAACCGGACAGTAGTGGGCTTGACCCGGGGGTCCAGGAACCCTTGTAATCCCAACGTCTAACCTAGATTGCCGGATCAAGTCCGGCAATGACGAAAGAGAGTGTCAGATTTCCAAAATATTGAAATCAAAACATTAATTTGGAGTCAGACTCGCAGACCGGCCCACGGCGCGTCAAATCAGATGCTTGCGGAAAAAGGCGGCCAGCGGATCGTAGGACGCGGCCGACGAGCGTACCGAGTTGTCGATATAGACAATGTCGATCTCACCGCCCGCCTTGCGGTAATTCCGCGCGAACCGCTCGGGCTCGTTGAGCCCGGATTCGGAATCGAGGTCGCGGTAATCGTGCACCTGGTCAGGCTGTCCCTGCACCCAGAGAGCCGGCGGCAGAACCAGTGACTCGCCCCGCTCCAGCGCCAGCATGGGATTGCCCTCTTCCATGTTTGCCTCCGTGCCCCAATAGGTGTCGTGCTTTTCGGGCATGCCTTCGGCCCAACTGCCGCTGGCCTGTTCAGCTATGGCGCGTTTGGCATGGCGGTAGCGCGACAGGGGATTGATCACCGGCCACTGCATGCCGACGCAAGTGACCGTCGCATCGATCGACGCTTTCCCGTCACCCAGCGCGATGGCACTATAGCGTGGATCATGGGGCCGCATGGCGGCCAGCATGGCCAGATGACCGCCGCTGGACTGGCCGGAAAGTCCGACCCGCCCGGAATCGAGATCCAAATCTCCGGCATGCGCCTTGAGCCACCGGACGGCATAGTTGGTATCGACGAGCGATGACGGATACAAGTCGGCGGCATGGCGGAAATCGAGCGAGGCCGTGGCAAGTCCGGCCCGGGCCCACGCCTCGCCCTGGCCATCGCACTGTTTGTAATCGCCGTTGTTCCAGGCGCCGCCATGGAGGATGACGATGACCGGGAATGGACCGGCCCCAGCCGGTTTGAACAGGCGCAGCTTAAGCGGCGTGCCATCATGGACCACATAATCGATGTCATCGGTGGTGAAGTCTTGCGTTACAGTCGCCATCGGAGTCTCCCCTTGAAAGTCCCTATTGGGTGCTACGGGTACTTGGTACGCAGTCCGCGAATTAGCCGAAGCAAGTCGGCGCTTTGGTCAGTTCCGGTAAGAGGGATCCAGCTCGTCCATTTCCCGCATGAACGCCTGCCAGGCGGGGTGCTCTCTCGTATTGTTGTTGCCCATACGCCATGATTGTTCGGCGGATTTTTCAAGCACGTTTTCGGGCGGGATTTCAAGCTCGGCCCCGGTCGCCATGGCGGAGAGCTGTGACCGGCAGGCTTTCTCAAGATTATACATCAGATAGAACGCCTCGCCGAGATTGCGGCCCAGCGTCAGCAGCCCGTGATTTCGCAGGATCATGGCATAGTTGTTGGGGCCCAGATGCGCGGCGATGCTGTCGCGCTCGTCGGTGTCGAGGGTAACGCCTTCATAATCGTGGTAGCTGATACGGTTATGGAAGCGGATCGCGCTCATACTGAGGGGCAGCAAACCGCATTTGAGCGCCGAAACCGCCATGCCGGCCTCGGTATGGGTGTGAATAGCGCAGGTGATGTCCTTGCGCGCCGCATGAATGGCGCTGTGAACGACAAACCCCGCCTGGTTCACGTCGAACGGGCTGTCCATCACCTTGTTGCCCTCCAGGTCAATCTTGACCAAGCTCGACGCCGTCACCTCGCGGTATTCCAGCCCATACGGGTTTAAAAGGAAGTGCTCCTCGTTCCCGGGGACGCGGATGGAAATGTGGTTTGCGATCCCGTGGAGCCAGCCCTGATGCGCGACCAGGCGATAGGCGCAGGCCAGATCGACCCGTGCCCGCCATTCCTCTTCGCTTACCATGCCCTTCAGGGACGGAATATCGACGCGGTACGATCCATCTGGAACCATCTTACCCTCCTCGATCAAGTGCGCTGGGCTGCCCACGCGCGAACTATAGCAAATATTAGGTAAAGTCGCGCCTAACTTTGTGTACCCCGGTTTTATTTGCCAAACATGCCTTTGAGCGGATTTTCCACGCCTTTTGTGGCGCCCTCAAGCATCTTTTTCGCGTCACCGCCGGCGCCTTCCATCATTTTCCCGGCGCCGCCTTCGAGCATCTTTGTCGCACCGCCCAGGGCGCCTTTGGCCGCGTCCATCATTTTGCCGACACCCAGGGAACTGACGACCTTGGTCGCGCTTTTGCTGATTTCGCTCATGAGCTGATCCGCGACCTCCGCCGCCGTCGCGCCATTGGATTTCTTGCCGATGTCTTTGAGGTGGATGGTCGGCAAAGCGGCGTTCAATGCCTTGCCCTGCAGGAAGTCGGCGCTGACGCCGATCTTGCCGCCACGCAGATACAGATTTTCTATGATGACTTTCTTGCCGCCCTTGCCTTCAGACGACTCCTTTTTCGCGGCACCGCCACCAGCGCCCATTTCCTTTGCATAAGCGTTCACATTCTTTTGGATGGCATCGAAGTTGCTGCCACCGCCGCTGGCGAATTCATAGGTGATGTCGGGATTTGCGATAACAATCTCTTTGATCAAAATAACGTCACCGGTCACCGAGGCCGGGTCGATCTTGACGCTGACGATTCCAAAGCTCATGGCCTTCGGTGACTTAAAGCCAACCGGGTTGCCCATCTGGAAGCCTTTAAGCGCGGCTTTGCCCGATTGAATCTCCAGATCGACTTCATTTAATGACACTTTGGTTTTTGTCGCTGCCGATCCGACCTCTTCAACAATCTGTTTGATGATTCCGCCGGCGTTCAGAAAAACATAAACACCGGCGCCCCCAACGACGACCAGAACGGCGATGACACCAATCAGAATTTTTTTCATGGAACTTCGTACCCTTGTTGAAGCAGTGGATGGTAAGCGCCACGATGGCCTGTCATCCAATCTTTTGTGATTGTCGTTTTATAGACCAAAGAAGCGGTGCGGTCATTTATCTTCGCACAAAACGACTCATCCTGATTTGACACATTGCCATGCGCGTTCAATGCTAGCAATTATTTGCCGGCATTGAGGAAGATAGGGTGTTTAAGCGCATAGATCATGTCGCACTGGACGTCGCCGATATCGACCGTTCGATTGAGTTTTACGAGACTCACTTCGGCTGCAGCCATTATTACGAACATAAATCCGGCGCCGGCTTCCGGATCGCCTATCTGAAACTCGGCAATACGGTGCTGGAACTGGTCCACCGGGATTCCGGTGGCATGAACGGGTTTCATTTCTGCTTTGAATCCGACGATTTCGACGGCGATGTCGCCAGGCTGGAAAGCGCGGGGATTCCGTTCATGACCCCGCCACACAGCACCGATGCGCGGGAGGCGCGCGAACAAGGCTGGCGCCGCGTGGTCTTCAAGGGCCCGGACGGCGAAGCCATCGAATTCAGGGGGTAACGCCCCATAACAAGCGGACTTAAATTCCGCGCGGAACAGGGAGGCACTTATGGGAATGTTGGACGGGAAATTTGCGTTTGTCACCGCCGCCGGGGGCGGTATCGCCGGCGCCATCGCGCGGCGCTTCGGGGCCGAGGGGGCGGCGGTCTGCTGTGTCGATGTGGTTGAGGAAACCGTCTCTAAAACCGCCAGCGACATCGAGGCGGCGGGCGGCAAGGCGATCGCCAGAATATGCGATGTGAGCGACGAAGCAGCCGTAAAACGAACCATTGACGAGGTGGCCGCCGCCTTTGGCAAACTCAACGTCGTGGTCAACGCCGCCGCGGCCTCGGAACCGCTTCACACGGTCGCCACCATGCCGCTCGAAATCTGGCAGGAGGTGCTGGATGTCAATCTGACCGGCATGTTCCTGGTGGCCAAGCACGCTATCCCGCATATGCAGGCGGCCGGCGGCGGACAATTCATCAATATTTCATCGACCTTCGGCACCGTCGCCTGGCCCAATCGCCCGGCCTACATGGCAACCAAAGGCGCGGTGCGGCAGCTGACCAGATCCATCGCGCTGGATTTCGCCCGTGACAATATTCGCGCCAACTCCATCCTGCCCGGCGCCATCGAGACCAACCGGCTGCTGGCGCGTACGCCGACCATGGATCTGGTCCGCGAAAAGATGGTGCCGCTGCATCCCATCGGCCGGCTGGGCCAGCCCGAAGACATCGCCAACGCGGCCGCCTTTCTGGCGAGCGATCAATCGAGCTTCATGACCGGCTCGGACGTCCTCGTCGATGGCGGCTTTACGATGATCTGAGAAGATCCCGTGGCGCACAGTTTAAATTCTCGGACACGTCGGAAACCGTACGGTACATAGGTTTGCAAAGAACTGAGCCCATTGAGTCAAGATTGGATGTTCCGGTGCCAGGTCACCCCCACCCTAACCCTCCCCCCTCGAGGGGGAGGGAATTATTTTGCGTACCCTATTGAAATTTAGTCCCTCCCCCCTTGAGGGGGAGGTTAGCAGCCCGTTGAAAAAGTCGCCGGTGACCGGGATTTACCCCACGGGGAAACATAACGC
>JAQBTY010000303.1 GCA_027624735.1 Pseudomonadota bacterium
CTTTACCGTCTTTCATTCGCGCGGCACCCAGCCATGCCTGAAATTCCGAGAAATCATCCCCGGCACGGCAGTGCCAAAGCCCCATGGATTCGAAACACGATGGATCGCCGGATGCCGCGGCGAAAACGTGCCCAATCGGCCATCCGATAGCGTTGCAGATATCGTCAAGACAGGTTTGCAGAACTTCCGCGAAGCTGTCCGCCTGATTGGCGCAAAAGGCGATCCGGTTGAGCATATCGGCGATGGCCGACTGGCCCCGAAGCTCGAATTCCCGCGTCTTCAAATCGGTGATATCGGTTCGAATGGCGACGAGGCTACCGTCCGACATCTTTTGTTCCGACACGCGTATCCAGCCACCTGTGATCCGCTGATGTTCCCTTGCACCGCCCGGGTTCAGGTGTTTTTCCAGCCTCTTCTGAACGACGGCCTCTCTCTCCTCGGCGGTCGACGGGTTGGTGAAATCCCCCAGTTTTTCAACGCGCAGCCGCGCCAATTCTTCGAAACTGATGCCGGGTACGACGAAGCTCTCCAGGCCCGGGTACTGGCGTTTGTAAACGCTGTTGCACAGCACCAGCCTATCCTCGGGATCGTATGAAACGAAGGCGTCCGCCATCGCTTCGATGGCATCGAGTAGTTGTTGCCGCGCACGCGACGCTTCCGTCTCGCTTCGCCGCAGCGCCTCTTCGGCAGCCTTACGTTCGGTAATGTCGCGGAAAGAAACCACGGCGCCGGTGACATTACCGTCGTCATCCTGGATCGGCGTTGCATCGTAGGCGCCAGAAAAGGACGAGCCATCTTTACGCCAGAAAACTTCCGTATCGATGTGCCGCGCTATACCGTCCCGTAAGACCTGTTTAATTGGACTATCCTCGATCGGGTACGCCGTCCCGTCGGAATGATGGTGGTGCGCTACAGCATGCTGCGATTTGCCAATAATTTCCTTGGCGGGCCAGCCCAAAATGCTCTCCGCCGCCGGATTCACGAAAGTCACTCGTCCCTTTAAATCGATTCCGTAAATGCCGTCGGCCATGGCATTGAGCAACAGCCGGTTCTGATTCGACAAGTCGCGCAGCGATTCTTCTGCCCGTTTTTTCTCTGTAATATCCCGCACGATCGACACTATGGCGGGTTCGCCGTCCCATAAAACCTCTATTGCGCTGGCTTCCACATCGAAAATCGATCCATCCAGCCGAACGCGTTCTTCCTCGCACCAGGGAATTTCCTGGCCGCCAATTACTTTCGAATGGAAATGTCCGATACGCTCCCTGTCCGCCGCCAGCAGGAAGCGGTCACGATGCTGACCGATAAGTTCCGCCTCATCCCGGGCGCCGAAAAGTCTTACCGCCGCGGGATTCGCGAACACGATGTGACCGTTGACCAGGACGCGGATACCGTCCGGCAAATGTTCGACCAGCTTCTGGTAGTTCTTTCTGCTGTCCTGAAGATCGGTCTCTACCTGCAAGTTTTTTGTAACATCCCTGACAACATAGGAATATCTGTCGCGGCCGGATGCCGCCTGTCCGATATAGGCAACCGCCCCGGACAGAATACGGGGGCCCTCGTCTCTCTGGTATTCATGCTGATAATTGATCGGCGTACCGGCCTCCTTCGCGGCCGCCATATGGGCAGCGGTTCTTGCTACATTGGCGGCCGAAATCCCCAGTTCTCTAGCCGTTCGCATTTGCATGGCATCGGCGGTGGTGCCGAAAAATTTTGCCGCCGTCTCGTTGTCCGAGATATGAAGCAGATCGTCGTCGAGCATTTCGACGATACCCATCATCATATCGAGAGAATCGTATAAGCTTCCGAGGGTGGTCTCACTTTCCTCAAGGGCGCCGCTCGCTGGCTGGCGTTCCGAAACATACCGATTTCCCCACCGATGACGCCCGACATTCAAAAAAACAAGACCGAAAACCAGAAGCAAAAAACTGCCTATCCCAACTAAAGCATAGGCTTTCAAACGCGATAGAATATCCGCCCGGCGCGTCATATTCAGATGGATTTCCAGCCCGCCGGCTATCGTGTTGTCTCTGTAAACCGGCACCAGCACGCGGCTCATAAGGCGGCCGGTCGATGCATCGTGCGGCTCAAACCATGTCGTGACTTCTCCAGTCTTCAGGTGCGCCGAATAAACCGAAGATCCGCTAATACCTATACCATCCGCCGCTGTGGATCCGAAAAGGACCGCGCCTTCCGCATCGAATACCCGGACGCCGTCGATATGGGTCATGTCGATGATTTCCGAGAGACGGGCGAGAACCTTCGGTGAAGGCTCCAAGTCGGCGGCCAGCCGGGCGAGATCCGGCACGCCCTGCTCTATGGTGTGTGCCGCATGGGTGGCGACTTCGTGGGCTTCGGACCGGAGCACCATCTTTTCGGCCCACTGCAACGATAAATAGAGAGAAATCAGGCAGAACAGCAGAATAGCCGCCAGGACCGCGAACAGCCGGCCGTCGGCCGTCCGAAGCCATGGCGGCGGCTGATCCTGAACTCTACCGGCGTTGGTCAAATGCTTGTCCTCACGGAGAGGCTCCGTGAACCTCCTATCTGGCGGTTGAATTAAATATTCTTAACATTGCTAAAACCTTCACAAACCTGCGAAAAACGGCCTAAATCGAACCAATCTCAAACCCCTTCCCCGGCCCCTTCACAGTCAGCGATCGGCGCGGTCCGCCAGAGCCACGGGCCGCTTGCGCCTTCACGATCAGGAGGCGACACTTCCCCAGACGCAGAATAACCCGGATATCTGGACGAAATGGGACCGCACGACGCAAATCTCGGCTATTTCAACCGAAGGGCCGCCGCAAACCGGGGCGCCAGCATCGCGCTCATCGACCTGTCGGGGGACCGGCGGCGCGACAGGACCCACGCGGCGCTTGATGAAAGGATGGAGCGGGTCGCCGACGCGCTGACCGCCCTGGGGCTGAAACCGGGCGACCGGCTGCTGCTGGCCTTGGGCAACCGGTGTGAGTTCATCGAGGCCTTTTTCGGCGCCATGCGGGCCGGGATCATCCCCATCCCGCTCAATATCAAGCTGGGCGCCGATACCATCGGCTTCATCATCGACGACGCGGCCTGCAAGGCGGCCATCGTCGAACCCGGATGCCATCCCCGGATCGAACAAATCATCGACGACAAGAAGCTCCCTGTACGGATCGCGCTGGCCCCCGTCTCCACCGGCTGGACCGGCTATGAAACCATGCTGGCGGATGCGCTAAAGTGGCCCTTCCAACCCCCGGCCATCGACCCGGATCACACCGCTTTCCTGCCCTACACCTCCGGATCGACCGGCCGGCCCAAGGGCGTGCTGCTCAGCCATGCCGGCATGCTGTGGGCCATTCGCCTGTCGCAGCGCTACTGGCCGTGCGATCCGGACGACCGGACCCTGGTCGCCGGGCCGCTTTATCACAAGAACGCCATGCGGGTGTCGATCAAGCCGAAACTCTTTGTCGGCGCCTCCGCCGTTATCCTGCCGCGCTTCGAACCCCGGATGTTTCTGCGGGCGCTGGCCGAGTATGGCTGCACCGATACGGGCGGCGTGCCGGCCATGTACCGCATGATGCTGGCGGAGGAAGACTTGCTGGCGGACCTGAAATTTCCTCGCCTTAAGACCCTGGAGATGGGGTCGGCGGTGGTCGGCGCCGATCTGATCAGAGCCGTCGAGGAGGCCTTCGGCGCCCCGGTGGAAGAAGCCTATGGCCTGACCGAAGGCGGCGGCCCGCTGCGCCAGCCGGTCGGCGGAGCGCCCGTGCCGCGCGGCAGCTGCGGCGTGATATCGCCCGGGGTAGACATAAAGCTGGTGGATGAGACCGGCCGCGACCATCCCCATAGCGGCGAGCTCTGGGTCCGGTCGCCGGCCGTTCTCAGCGGCTACAACAACCGGCCCGAGCTGACGGCCGAGCGCCTCACCGACGGCTGGCTTCACACCAACGATTTGTTCAGGCGCGACAGAAACGGCTTTTTCTACTTCATGGGCCGCACCGACGATCAGTTCACCTGCGGCGGTGAAAACATCCAGCCCAAGGAAATCGAGCTGCTGCTGGTCCAGCACCCCGCAATCATCGATGCCACGGTGGTTCCCATCGACCACGAGATGAAGGGTCTGGCGCCCGCCGCCCTGGTGACGCTGCGGCCCGGCGCCACGGCCGGCGAAGCGGACATCCAACGCTTCTGCCTGGAAAACGGCCCGGCCTACGCCCACCCGCGGCGGGTCTTCCCGGTCGATGCCCTGCCGGTCGGCGGCACCGGCAAGGTGGACCGCAAAAGAGCGAAGGAGATCATCGAGGCGCTGATCGCGTCGAGCGTTTAGAGACCGTTCCTACCTCACGGGTTGACGATGATCTTGCCGAAGAAGGCGCGGTCTTCCATCAGGGTTTCCGCCTCCGCCGTGCGGTCGAGCGGCAGCCGGTGGCTGATCGCCGGCGTGAAATGGCCCTCGGCGACCAGCGCCACCGAGCGTTCGATATCTTCCTGGCTGTAGCTGTTGGAGCCCAGCACGTCGAGCTCCCGCACCCAGATATACCGGAGATCGGTGGCCGGCCCATGACCCGCCGTCGCGCCGCAGGTCAGCACCCGCCCGCCCCGCCTGGCGCACCGGAGCGACGGCGCCCAGGTGTCGCCGCCGGTGAAGTTGATCACCATATGGACGCCCTGCTTGCCGGTGAGCTTCCAGGTCTCGGCGCTGAAATCCTGCGTGCTGTAATCGATCGTGTGATCGGCGCCGAGGTCGCTCAACCGGGCGCACTTGTCCGCCGATCCCGCCGCGGCGATGACCGTGGCGCCGGCCATCTTGCCGAACTGCACGCAGGCGACGCCGACCCCGCCGCTGGCGCCCAGCACCAGCATGGTCTCGCCCGCCTGAAGCCGGCCGCGGTGGAACAGCATGCGGTGCGCCGTGCCGTAATTGATCGGAATGGCCGCCGCCACATCGAACGAGAGGCCGTCCGGCAGGCGCACCAGATATTTCGCCGGCACGCGCACCAGCTCGGCCAGACCGCCGATCACCTGTTCGCCGATCATGCCGTCGTCGGTGCCGGGGTTGAGCGTCACCCGGTCGCCCACCGCCCAGCCCGTGACGCCCGCGCCGACCACCGCGATCTCGCCGGCGATATCGCCGCCCGAGATGAACGGCATGGGCACCGGAAAGCCCGGCATGCCGCGGCGGACGAAGATGTCGAGATGGTTGAGGCCGCAGGCCCGCACCCGGACCACCACATCGCCCGGCCGCGCCACCGGGTCCGGCCAGTCGCGATAGACGATGTTTTCAACCCCGCCCTGCTTCTCGATCACCGCCGCCTTCATGCCCGTCCGTCCCCGCCCTGTTGCTCCCGACCGAGCCCCGACTGTACCCAACCCCGCCGTCTTTTTCTAACCCCTCAAGACGGCGTCGCGGGGGGGGGGGGCCATAAGAGTTTTTTTT
>JAQBTY010000006.1 GCA_027624735.1 Pseudomonadota bacterium
TGCGCGGCGCGCCTAACCGGTCGCGCGCCCAGACGCATGAAACAGGTCAATATCAGCGACCCTTGGTATTACACCGTCGCAAAATACAGCACGAAGATGGCGGCGATCAGCCACATGGCGGCGCTGATGTCACCGATTCGCCCGCACACCAGCTTGATGGCGACGTAGCTGATAAAGCCGAGCCCGATGCCCGTCGCGATGGAGAATGTCAGCGGCATGGAAAGGGCTGTGATCACGCCCGGCGCGTATTCGGTGACATCCTCCCAATCGAGATCGGCGAGACCGTGCGCCATGATGCAGGCGACGAAGACGATGGCGGGCGCCGTCGCATAGGCGGGGATGGCCGTCGCCAGCGGCGCGAAGAACAGCGCGAGGACGAACAGGCCGGCCGTGGCCACGGCGGTAAGCCCGGTACGCCCGCCGGCGCGGACGCCGGACGCGCTCTCGATGTAGCTGGTGGTCGACGAGGTGCCGACCAGGGCGCCGATGATTGTCGCCGAACTGTCGGCTACCAGGGCCGGCCCGAGGCGCGGCAGATTGCCTTTTTCGTCCAGCATTTTGGCCTGATGAGCGACGCCGATGAGGGTGCCTGCCGTGTCGAACAGATCGACCAGCAGAAAGCTCAGGACGATGATCATGATCGTCGTGGCGCCAAGCTGGAACAGGCCGCCGAAATCGAGGGCGAGGAACGTCGGGGCGATGCTTGGCGGCGCGCTCATGATGCCTGACGGGGCAGGGGAAACGCCCAGCAGGAATCCGGCTACGGCGACCAGCAGGATGCCGATAATGATCGATCCGGTGATTTTGCGGTAATCCAGCGCGATCATGATGATCAGACCCAGAAAGGCCAGAAGGACCGGCGCGCTGGTCAATTTGCCCACCGTGACGAAGGTCGCGGGATGGTCGGCGACGATCCCGGCGCTTTTCAGGCCGATAAAGCCCAGAAACAGGCCGATCCCCGCCGCGATGGCCAGCTTTTGCGACCGGGGAATGCTGTTGATGATCCAGGCGCGGATCGGCAGGACGCTGAGCGCCAGGAACAGGACGCCGGAACAGAACACCGCGGCGAGTGCGATCTGCCAGCTTACCCCCATCCCCTTGACGACGGCGAAGGCAAAAAAGGCATTCAGACCCATGCCCGGCGCCAGCGCGATGGGATAGTTTGCGTAAACTCCCATGATCAGGGTGCCGGCCGCCGCCGCGATACAGGTGGCGACAAAGACGGCGTTCTTGTCCATGCCGGCCACGGCCAGAATGTCCGGATTGACGAAAATGATATAGGCCATGGTGAGGAAGGTCGTCAGGCCCGCGAACAGCTCGGTTTTGACAGTCGTATGATTTTCGTCCAGGTGAAACAGATTGTTCAGCATGGGAGCCCCCTCCGGAATGGTCTTTATTCAATCGCCGGGTCAGGATAGGGGGAAAACAGGACGCGGCAAAGTGAATCGGTTAACCATTCTTAAACGATCGTTAATTTTAAGCGTTCCTTAAATTTGTGCTTGTATAACAGACCTATGCGCAGCTTCCTTCATGCAGCGGCTCTCATGGCCGCGACTGTCCTCAATTGCCCGGCGGCGGCCCAGACCGTCACCATCAGGGCCGACGATTGCGCGCAGCTCGTCCAGCACGTTGCCGCGTCGGACGTTGCGTTCGAGCCTGGGGTCGACCTTCAGGGCCGTTTTGTCGTTCCCGCCGATCTCGGCGGCGGGACAATTCTGGAACTACCCAGCGAATTCACTATCCCGATCACCGTGGACCTTCAGAAAAGGCTAGGTATACCGGTCGATCCAGATCGGTTTCAGACCCAGAATTTCAGCGTCGGAACTGTGGTCTGGAACGACGGAAAGGCGTATTTCAACGGCCAGCCGCTACAAAGCGACCAGTCCGAAAAGCTCGCCGCGCTTTGCCAGAAACGAATGGGGTCCGGCGGCTAGAGCCCCATTGCCTTCCCAAGGACGTTTGCCTAAAGTCTGACCGCCGCGCGGCCGGACCCCCCAATGTTGGGCGACCGTCCCGCGCCGGCAGGAATTGAAATGCGTTTATCGAGCTATTTTCTACCGACATTGAAGGAAGATCCCGCCGAGGCGCAAATCGTGTCTCACCGGCTGATGCTGCGCGCCGGCATGGTGCGCCAGGCGAGCGCCGGGATTTATTCCTGGCTGCCGCTGGGGCTTCGCGTTCTTCGCAAAGTTGAGCAGATTGTTCGTCAAGAACAGGACGCGGCCGGCTGTCAGGAAATTTTGATGCCGACGATTCAGTCGGCGGATTTATGGCGCGAAAGCGGCCGTTATGACGGTTATGGCAAGGAAATGCTGCGCATTATCGATCGTCATGATCGGGAAATGCTGTATGGCCCGACAAACGAAGAGCTGGTAACGGATATTTTCCGCAATACCGTGCGGAGCTATCGCGACCTGCCGACGCTTCTGTACCATATTCAGTGGAAGTTCCGGGACGAAATGCGGCCCCGGTTTGGCGTGATGCGCGGCCGCGAATTCCTGATGAAGGACGCCTATTCCTTCGATCTCGATTATGATGCCGCGCGCCGCTCCTACAACAAGATGTTCGTGTCCTACCTGCGAACCTTCGCGCGCATGGGATTGCAGGCTATTCCCATGCAGGCCGATACCGGACCTATCGGCGGTGATCTAAGCCACGAGTTCATCATCCTCGCGGAAACCGGCGAAAGCGAAGTTTACTGCCACAAGGATTATTTGACATTCGATCCGCTGGCCGCCGGGATCGATTACGAGGCCGATCTGCAGCCCGTTGTCGATCAATGGACAAGCCTTTATGCCGCCACCGACGAAAAACACGATCCTGCATCGGTGGACGCCATAGGGGATGCTCTTCTTCAGGCGCGTGGGATAGAGGTCGGCCATATCTTCTATTTCGGGACCAAGTACTCGCGTGCGATGAACGCCACCGTCACCGGCCCGGACGGCAGCGAAATCGTCGCTGAAATGGGATCCTACGGCATTGGTGTATCGCGCCTTGTGGGGGCCATTATCGAGGCCTATCACGATGATTCGGGCATCGTCTGGCCCGATAGCGTCGCGCCTTTTTCCGTCGGGCTCCTCAATCTCCGCAGCGGCGATACGGCCTGTGATGTCGCCTGTGACGATATGTATGGCAAACTCCGGGCCGCTGGCCTTGATGTGCTGTATGATGACCGGGACGAACGGGCCGGTGGCAAGTTCGCCGATATGGATCTGATCGGTGTGCCGTGGCAGCTGATCGTCGGGCCACGCGGCCTGAAATCCGGAACCGTCGAGGTGAAACGCCGGGCGACCGGGGAACGGGAGGAACTATCCGTTGAGGCAGCCCTGTCGCGCGTTTCGTCGTAATTGTCTGATGGTAGCCACCCCCACCTCACCCCAACCCTCTCCCCCCCAACGGGGCGGAGAGGGAGTCAGTTTGAGATCTTGCAACCGTATTCCCCACCGCCCTTCAGGGGGGAGGGGCCAGGGGAGGTGGGCCTTCGTATGTTCCTACACGGGACATATTTACTCTGACGAGGCGGTGGACGGTATCGCCGTATGATTTTTTCATCCTTCGAACGAATGGTTGCCTGGCGCTATCTCCGGGCTCGACGCCAGGAAGGATTCATCTCCGTCATCGCCGGGTTTTCCTTGGCCGGGATCGGACTGGGGGTCGCGACGCTCATCATCGTGATGGCGGTGATGAACGGATTTAGGGCAGAATTGCTCGGACGTATTCTCGGGCTGAATGGCCACATCGGTGTTTCATCGGCAAGCCAGCGGAGCCTGAGCAACTTCGACGCCATTGCCGCGCGTCTCCGTGGAATCGACCGGGTGGTGCGGGTGACGCCGATCGTCGAGGGTCAGGCCATGGCGACGGTCAGGGGCCAGGCCGGCGGCGTGCTAGTGCGTGGTATCCGGACCGAAGACCTTTTAAAGCACCCCATCCTGGTGAAAAGTATCCTTCAGGGTGATCTTTCGAAATTCGGTGTCGGGAATGACGGCCTGGCTGACGTTCTTGTCGGCAGCCGCTTTGCCCAAAAATTCGGCGTGAGTATCGGAAGCCGGGTCACACTGATTGCGCCCGAGAGCCGATCCACGGCGTTCGGTTCGGTGCCCCGCATCAAGAGTTTCCGGGTTCAGGGACTGTTTGAAATCGGCATGTACGAATATGACAGCAGCTTCCTGTTTGTGCCCCTGCAGGCCGCGCAGGCCTTCTTTCGCGTCGGCAAGGGCGGGGTCACGACACTGGAAGTCATGCTGACCAGTCCGGACGACGTGGACCGGGTACGGCCGATCATCGGCAAGGCGGCAGGGGAACCTGTTCGCATGGTCGACTGGCAGCGCGCCAATGCGAGCTTCTTCAACGCCATTCAGGTGGAACGGAACGTCATGTTTCTTATCCTGACTCTGATCATCGTTGTCGCCGCCTTCAACGTTATTTCCGGTCTTATCATGATGGTGAAGGATAAGGGGCGCGACATTGCCATTCTGCGAACCATGGGGGCGACCCGTGGCATGATCATGCGGATATTTCTGTTGTCGGGCATGGCCGTCGGAATCATCGGAACCATCGCGGGCTTTGCGCTGGGGCTGGCGTTTTCACTCAACATAGACACGGTCAAGAAGGGGCTCGAAGCCTTGACCGGGTCGGAGCTCTTTGCCGCCGAGATCTATTTTCTGTCCACCTTGCCGGCGAAGGTCGATCCGATGGAAGTGGTTTCCGTCGTCGGCATGGCGCTGGGCCTGTGTTTTATCGCAACCCTTTATCCGGCATGGCGGGCTGCCCGTCTCGATCCGGTCGAGGCCCTGCGCTATGAGTGAGTCCGGTTCGGACTCCGGACCGGACTCTGGGGCGGCCCTTCGTCTCGAAAATCTTGAGCGCTGTTTTGTACAGGGTGGGGTCGAGTTGCCGATCCTGCGGGGCGCTTCCCTGACGTTGATGCCGGGTGAAATCATCGCCCTGACCGGGCCGTCAGGGGCTGGCAAATCGACTCTGCTGCACATCGCCGGCCTGCTTGAAAAACCCGATGCCGGTGAAGTTATTGTGAATGGTCAAAAGTGCAGCCATCTCAATGACTTGGAGAGAACCTCTCTGAGACGGTCTGAACTTGGTTTCGTCTACCAGTTCCATCATCTTTTGCCCGAGTTCACGGCGCTAGAGAATATCGTCCTGCCGCAGATGATCGCGGGAGTCGCCAAAGCCGCGGCGCGCGACCGGGCAAAGACCCTGCTGGGGCTGGTTGGTCTCGACAAACGCGCCGGCCATCGCCCGGCCGAACTGTCGGGCGGCGAGCAGCAGCGCGTCGCCATCGCCCGCGCGCTGGCCAATAACCCCCGCATCCTGCTGGCGGACGAACCGACCGGCAATTTGGACGAACAGACGGCGGCCCGTGTGTTCGAATTCCTGCAGCAGGCCGTGGAAAGCTCCGGCGTCGCCGCCCTGATCGCCACCCACAACATCGACCTCGCCGCCCGCATGGACCGCCGGGTGCGTTTGCACGAAGGCGTGCTGGAGGCGGTATAGGGTAGGGATCGGACGGCGATGAAGGTGTTTCCTGTTGGGTCAATGTTGGTGATTCGTTCTTCCTTATAAAAATTGTGTGTTTTCAGGGCTTTATGGAGACATTGTCCACATGATCTTGTGGACAAGTCGGCCGTCAATTCATTTATGTTGTATGTTCCTGATTTGTTCGGAATGACATAAACGGCCGCTTATGGAATCATTTGGATACATGAGCCACGCAAAATTCGTCCACCTTCACGTCCACTCGGCCTATTCCCTTTCGGAAGGCGCGATCAAGCTGCCTCAGCTGATCAGCCTCTGCGAAAAAGAGGGCATGCCGGCTGTGGCGGTAACCGACACCGGCAATCTGTTTGGCGCGCTCGAGTTTTCCCTTGCCGCGCGACGGGCTGGCGTACAGCCGATTATCGGATGCCAGATTGCCGTGGCTCGACCAACCGGTATTGGCGCCGCGCATGGACACCGCGCGCCGGGTCAGCGGGCGGATCTGGATGATCTGGTTTTGCTGGTTCGCGATCGGACCGGCTATCAGAATCTGCTGAAACTCGCGAGCCGTTCCTTTCTGGAGACGCCCAGCGGCGAGCGGCCCCATATTACCTTCGACGATCTGGAAAAATATTCCGAGGGGCTGATCGCGTTGACCAGCGGACCGAGCGGCGCCGTGGGGGCGTTGCTGGCGGCCGGTCAGCATGACGCGGCAACGGAAATGTTACAGCGTTTAATGACCCTTTTCCCCGGCGCGCTCTATGTCGAACTGATGCGCCATGGGGAGGCGATCGAGGACAGGATCGATGGGCCGCTGATCGATCTCGCCTATAAACATGAATTGCCGCTTGTCGCGACGAACAACTGCTATTTCAGCGATCCCGATATGTTTGAAGCCCATGACGCTTTGCTGTGCATTGCGGCGGGGGCCCATGTCAGTGATCGCGAACGGCGGCGCCTGACGCCGCTTTATGGATTTCGGTCGGCAGAGGAAATGCAGCAGGCCTTTGCCGACGTTCCCGAAGCCATCGACAATACGCTGATCATCGCTCAGCGCTGCGCCTTCATGCCCGATGAGCATGCGCCGATCCTGCCGGCCTTCTCCACACCCGACGGGATTACCGAAACCGAGATGCTGCGCGCCGAAGCGGAAGAGGGGCTCGAAGCGCGCATGGCGGTGCTTGGGCTCAATAAAGAGGGGCGGAAACCTTATGTAGACCGGCTGAATTTCGAGCTCGACGTGATCGTCGAAATGGGGTTCCCCGGATATTTCCTGATCGTTTCCGACTTTATTAAATGGGCGAAGGCGCAAGGTATTCCGGTAGGTCCCGGTCGTGGATCGGGGGCGGGATCGGTCGTCGCCTGGTCTCTGTCCATTACCGACCTGGATCCGCTTGAATTCGGATTGCTGTTCGAACGGTTCCTCAATCCAGAACGTGTGTCGATGCCTGATTTCGACATCGATTTTTGCCAGGACCGGCGTGACGAGGTCATTCGCTATGTTCAGGACAAATATGGTTCCGATCAAGTAGCGCAGATTATTACCTTCGGAAAATTGCAGGCCCGTGCCGTGTTGCGCGATGTTGGCCGCGTGCTCGCCATGCCCTATGGTTATGTCGACAAGATCTGCAAGCTGGTTCCTTTCAATCCGGCGCATCCGCCGAGCTTGAAGGAAGCGCTGGAGCAGGAGCCCGAGTTAAGGCGCCTGCAGAAAGACGATGAACAGGTCGCCCGCCTTCTCGACATCGGGATGCGTCTCGAGGGGCTTTTCCGGCACGCCTCTACCCATGCCGCGGGCGTGGTTATCGGCGACCGCAGGCTGGACGAGCTGGTGCCGCTTTATCAGGATCCCCGCTCAAGCATGGCGGCGACCCAGTTTTCCATGAAATATGCCGAAGCCGCGGGGCTGGTGAAATTCGATTTTCTGGGGCTAAAGACCCTGACCGTCCTGGCGAAGGCGGTTGGGTTCCTGGCCGAACGCGGTGTCGATATCGACCTCCTCCAACTACCGTTGAAAGACGAAAAGACGTTTGAAATGCTGGGCCGCGGCGACACCATCGGGGTGTTCCAGTTGGAAAGTTCGGGCATGCGGGACGTGCTGCGGCAGATGAAGCCTGACTGTTTCGGAGACATCATCGCGCTGGTCGCGCTCTACCGCCCGGGCCCGATGGACAATATTCCCCGCTATATCGCCTGTAAGCACGGGAAAGAGGAGCCGGACTACCTGCATCCCGATCTGGAAGGTATCCTGAAAGAAACGTTCGGGGTCATGATCTATCAGGAACAGGTCATGCAGATAGCCCAGGTTCTTTCCGGGTTTTCTCTTGGCTCCGCCGACCTGCTGCGGCGCGCCATGGGCAAGAAGATCAAGTCGGAAATGGAGGCGCAGCGTAACGCCTTCGTTGAAGGCGCCGTGGCGCGTGCCGTCGATAAGGGCCAGGCCGGCCAGATTTTCGACCAAGTCGACAAATTCGCGGGCTATGGCTTCAACAAATCGCACGCCGCAGCCTATGCGCTGGTTGCGTATCAGACAGCCTGGCTCAAGGCGAATTATCCGGTCGAATTTTTGGCCGCCTCGATGACTCTCGAGCTTGGCAATACCGACAAACTCAACACATTCCGGCAGGAACTCGGCAACCTTGGCATTCCCCTGCTGCCGCCGGACATCAATGATTCAGACGTTGCGTTTGGCGTTCGGGCGCCTAAGAACGAGAACGATAAGGGTGCAATCCGTTATGCGCTGGCCGCCATCAAGAATGTCGGGGCCCAGGCCATGGCGTCAGTCGTCGCGGAGCGGCGCGAGAATGGTCTCTATGAAGACGTCTTCGATTTTGCGGAACGAATTGGCGCTAAAGCGGCCAATAAGCGTCAGTTGGAAAATTTGGTCCGCGCCGGGGCCCTGGATTCACTACACAAGAATCGGCGCCAGCTATTCGAAGGCGTCGAAATATTGTTGAAGACGGCCAGCGCCGCCGAGCGGGACCGGGCGGACCAGCAGGTGAGCCTGTTCGACGGGCAGGACGACATGCTTCCCAAGCAGCAGGACAGCCTGCCGGACATACAGGATTGGCTGCCGATCGAACGGCTGAAACAGGAGATGGATGCGGTCGGGCTCTATCTGTCGGCGCACCCTCTGGACGATTACCGGACAGCGTTGGAGCGTCTGGGCGTTGTCCCGCTGGAGTCGTTGACCGTATCGTCTGCCGGCAGCAAGCCGCGCGTTGCCGGTGTCGTGGTTCGCCGGCAGGATCGCACCTCCGCGAAGGGCAACCGTTTCGCGTTCCTGCAACTTTCCTGCATAGATGGCGAGCTTGAGGTCGTTTTGTTTTCGGAGATACTGTCGTCATCCCGCGACTTGCTGGAATCCGGCAAACCGCTTCTGCTTACCTGTGAAGCACGTGGCGATGGCGATGGCGTAAGGCTCAGCGCCCTGTCGGTCGAAGATCTGGATGTGGCCGTGGCGCGGTCCGGCGCGGGGTTGAAAGTCCATATCGATCGCGAAGATGCTTTCCTGGGCCTCAGGAGCATCATCACGCAAGGGAAGCAGGGCAAGGGACAGGTTCGCCTGCTATTGGATATCGATAACCGTCAGTCCGTGGAACTTAGCCTGCCGGGCGGCTATGCCGTTTCCGCCGATTTGCGGGCCGCGATCAGCGCGGTGCCGGGTGTCATCGAACTGCGTGATATTTGATATTTCACGCATATTTCCATGTTTCTGGTTGATAATTCCCCGACATAGGCGTATCAAAATGACGATTTTAACTCGCACGCGAATTTACGGCGGCGTCAGCTAACTCTGGCCCGCCGATCCGGTGTCTGGGGAACATGTGTTCCGCCAGACCATGTGGTTCGCGGAGGCTAACCGGAGAAGAGGACACCAAATGGCTTTGCCAACGTTTACCATGCGCCAGCTACTTGAAGCAGGCGTTCATTTCGGACATCAAACGCGCCGCTGGAATCCCAAGATGGAGCCGTACATTTACGGTTCCCGCAACGGTATTCACGTGCTGGATCTTCGCCAGACGGTGCCAATGCTTAACGCGGCGCTGCAGGCCGTGCGCGAAATCGTCAGCGGCGGCGGTCGCGTCCTGTTCGTTGGGACCAAGCGGCAGGCGAGCGAGCAAATTGCCGACTCGGCGAAACGGTGCGGCCAATATTACGTCAATCACCGCTGGTTAGGCGGCATGTTGACGAATTGGCGCACGATTACCGCTTCAATTCGCCGTCTGAAGGAGTACGAGGATATTTTGGTCAATACCGATGTCGGGTTGACGAAAAAGGAATTGCTCATGCGGATGCGGGATCGCGATAAGCTTGAACGTGCCTTGGGCGGCATTAAGGAAATGGGCGGATTGCCGGACATTCTGGTGGTGATCGACACCAATAAGGAAAGCAACGCCATCAAGGAAGCGATAAAACTGAACATACCCGTTGTTGCCGTGCTCGACAGCAATTGCGACCCCGCCGGGATCACCTTTCCAGTCCCCGGAAACGATGACGCCATTCGGTCGATCGCGCTTTATTGCGGATTATTCTCCGATGCCGTGCTCGATGGATTGCAACAAGAGGCGATTGCCGCCGGCGGCGATATCGGTGAAGCCGATGAAGTAATGGCCGAGGCGGTCATTGAAGCGCTGGCGGTGCCGGCCGATGTGGCTGTGGCGGCCTCTGAGCCTCCCCCAGCCGCCGGTTAACAAAAAAATAAGGTTAACGTAGCCTTATAACCAAGGATTTGAGGGAAACGGAATGGCGGAAATCACTGCGGCGCTGGTCAAGGAACTAAGAGACAGCACCGGCGCGGGAATGATGGATTGTAAAAAGGCGTTGACGGCGGTCGATGGCGACATGGAGGCCGCGGTCGATTGGCTGCGCAAGGCCGGCATGGCATCGGCGGCGAAAAAGGCAAGCCGGGTGGCGGCGGAAGGGCTGGTCGCTGTACAAACGAGTGGCGCCTCCGGGGCCATTGTGGAAATCAATGCGGAAACCGATTTTGTCGCCCGAAACGAGCAATTTCAGGAGTTTGTCGGTAAGGTCGCCCATATTGCCATGGAGCAGGGCGGTGACTTCGGAAAAATCAGGAATGCGCCATTTGATGGCGCCGGCACCGTGGACGAAGCGGCGAAAAAGCTCGTGGCGACAATCGGTGAAAATATTAATTTGCGCCGGTCGGAGGCTCTGAACGTCTCCAACGGCGTTGTGGCAAGTTATATCCACAATGCGGTTATGCCGGATTCCGGCCGGATCGGTGTTCTGGTTGGCCTGGAATCCGACGGCGACAAGGAAAAGCTGATGGCGGCGGGTCGGCAGCTTGCCATGCATGTCGCGGCGGCGGCGCCACAGTGGACCGACATTTCCGAGGTAGATCCTACTGTTCTGGAGCGCGAGCGTACAATTCTGGCCGACCAGGCGAAAGTATCCGGGAAACCGGATGAAATCGTCGAAAAGATGGTTGAAGGCCGGTTGCGCAAGTTTTACGAAGAAGTCGTTCTTCTGGAACAGATATATGTCATCGACGGCGAATCCAAGGTCCGCAAGGCGGTCGAGGCCCTGGCCACGGACATCGGCGCGCCCGTCAAGCTGACCGGGTTTGTCCGGTTTGTTCTGGGAGAGGGCATAGCGCGCGAAGAAGGTGATTTTGCTGCGGAAGTGGCGGCTGTCGCAAAAGGCTGAGACGGTAAATCGTGTATCCCGTCCGAGTAAGGCGGGGTATTTTCGGCGGTTAATCAGTGGATTTTGGGTTGGAAAAAATGGGACATCGCCGAGTACTCCTGAAGCTTTCCGGTGAAGCGCTTATGGGCGATCGGGAGTTTGGGCTCGACACGTCCACCATCGACCGTATTGCCGACGAGATAAAAAGTGTCTTGGCCCTCGGTGTCCAGCTTAGCCTTGTCATCGGCGGCGGAAACCTTTTTAGAGGCGTCGAAGCGGCGAGCCAGGGTATTGAACGCGGAACCGCTGATTACATGGGCATGCTGGCAACAGTCATCAATGCCCTTGCTGTCCAGGGATTGCTGGAAAGGCATGGCGTCCACACCCGTGTTCAGTCGGCAATTCCCATGTCGACGGTTTGCGAACCCTATATCCGCCGGCGGGCTGTTCGCCACATGGAAAAAGGCCGTGTTGTCATATTCGCGGCCGGGACGGGTAACCCCTATTTCACAACCGATACAGCCGCCGCCCTGCGGGCGGTCGAGATGGGTTGCGACGCCTTGTTCAAGGGAACCCAGGTTGACGGAGTCTATTCTGCTGATCCGCACAAGGTGCCCGATGCGGTTCGCTATGACCGACTCACATATCATGATGTCCTGACACAGGACCTTAAAGTCATGGATGCATCGGCGATTTCTCTTTGCAGAGAAAATGCAATTCCGATTCTCGTGTTTTCAATTCACAATTCTGGCGAGTTCGCAAAAGTCGTAACCGGTAATGGTCGTTTCACCATTATTTGCGGGGAGGAACAGCGTGATGTCGGATCTGGATCTTGAAGACCTAAAAAGACGCATGCAGGGGGCTATAGAAGTTCTCCAGTCCGAGTTTGCCGGATTACGTACCGGTCGTGCATCGGCGGGATTGCTCGAACCGCTGACAGTCGAGGCCTATGGCTCCAGGATGCCGATAAATCAGGTTGGGACCATCGGCGTGCCGGATGCGCGGATGCTGACGGTGCAGGTGTGGGATCAGGGCCTGGTTTCCGCCGTTGAGAGGGCGATCATGGAATCGGGGCTCGGTCTGAACCCGTCGCGCGACGGAAACGTGGTCCGTGTGCCAATCCCGCAATTGAGCGAGGAACGTCGGGCGGAACTCGCCAAGATTGCGCATAAGTATGCCGAACAGGCACGTGTCGCGGTACGCAATGTCCGGCGCGACGGAATGGATAAACTCAAACGGATGGAACGCGATGGCGATTTGTCGCAAGACGAACAACGGGCCTGGAGCGACGATCTACAAAAATTAACAGACGAGAGCATCAAGGGAATGGATGAGGCATTGGCTGCGAAGGAAAAAGAAATTATGCAGGTCTAAATGCCATGGAATTAGTACCGTCTCTTTCTGATACTCTTACACCACCGACCCATGTCGGAATTATCATGGATGGCAATGGCCGGTGGGCTCAGTCCCGCGGCTTGCCGAGAATTGCGGGACATCGTAAGGGAGCGGATTCCGTGCGTATTGCGGTTTCCACCGCAGTCGAACTCGGCATTCAATATTTGACGCTCTATGGGTTTTCCATGGAGAACTGGAAACGTCCCATGGCTGAGGTTACAGCGCTCATGGGATTGTTGCGGCTCTATCTTCGCCAGGAAATCGACGAGCTGGATGAAAAAGGCGTCCGTATTCGCTTCATCGGAGAGCGACAGCGATTAGCGCCTGACATCGTGAACCTCATTAGAGAGGCGGAAAAGCGGACGGAGGCAAATACGGCGCTGAATTTGGTTGTTGCGCTTAGTTATGGTGCTCGTCAGGAAATTACCGCCGCGGCGCGACAATTGGCGCAAATGGTTCTGGATGGAGACCTCGCACTCGACGACATCAATGAGAGTTTAATGTCGCAGAATTTGGCGACGGCCGGTATCCCCGATGTGGATCTGGTGATCAGGACGAGTGGGGAAAAGCGGGTAAGCAATTTCCTTTTGTGGCAATTAGCGTATGCCGAACTCATATTCGTTGACACGTTGTGGCCCGATTTTTTAGGTCGCGACCTTCAGGAGGCTGTTAATGAATATCATCGCCGCGAGCGGCGGTACGGCGCCACGGGATAAGGCCTCTGTTTCAGGTGCATCATTGAAATCACGGGTAATTTCAGCGTTAATTTTAGCGCCGCTTGTGGTGTGGGCGGTTTATTTCGGGAGCCCCGTTTATGACCTGCTGATACTAACTGCCGTCGTCGTCATGGCGTGGGAATGGCGGCGTCTATGTGCTTCTCGGCATTTCGACACAGCCGGCATTATTTTTTCCGTTGCGGTCGCCGGCGCCACGATCCTGACGTCGTTTCACCATGTTAGGTTGGCTGTTTTATCTGTTGTTGTTGGCGCGTTAATCGTTTCATTCATGATTGCCAGGTCAGAAGGAAAATCGTCGGTTTGGACAATTGCCGGCATAATGGCCATCGGGTGGACCGGTATTTCTCTCATACTGATTCGAAGGATAGGGGACGACTGGTCGGTCGCAATATGGTTTTTGGTGGCGGTTTGGGCAACTGATATTACTGCATTTTTTGTCGGCCGTACGGTGGGCGGGCCTAAACTTGCGCCTAAAATCAGCCCGGGTAAGACTTGGTCGGGCCTGATCGGCGGGATCATCGGTGCCGTAGGTTGGAGTGTGGTGTGGGCGCTCTGGACAGGAGCCGGGCAAGCGGGCACTCTGGCCTTCTTCGGTGCCGCCATTGCCGTATTCGCCCAGCTAGGTGATTTAGGTGTTTCTCGTGTAAAACGCAGATTCGGCGTAAAAGATACAGGAACTCTGATTCCCGGTCATGGGGGATTACTCGATCGGGTAGATGGCGTCATAGGCGCCGCCCCTATCGCGTTGTTGGGTATTTCGTTGGCAAGAGGAGACATGTCCCTATGGACATGAAAACCGCCAAACATCAAGCCACCCAGGATCTGGGTGACGTCCGTCGTGTGTCCATTTTGGGATCCACGGGATCGATCGGTTGCAACACGATCGATCTGATTTCGCGTAATCCGGATGCCTATTTGGTCGAAGCGCTGACCGCCAACGTGAATGTGGAGGTGCTTGCCAGGCAGGCAAAAGCGACTAACGCGCGGCTTGCGGTGGTCGCCGATGAAACCTGTTATGCCGACCTGAAGGATGCCCTGGCGGGCACCGGTATCGAGGCCGCAGCGGGAGAAAGCGCTGTGGTTGAGGCTGCGGCGCGCCCCGCGGACTGGGTCATGGCGGCTATCGTCGGAGCGGCTGGTTTACTGCCGACTTTAACCGCCGTTCGACGCGGCGCCGTGATTGCCCTGGCCAATAAGGAATGTCTTGTGTGCGCGGGTGCTTTAGTGCTGGCGGAAATTGAACGCAGCGGCGCCACATTGTTGCCGGTCGATTCAGAACACAATGCAATTTTTCAGGTCTTCGACTTCGGTCAACGTGACGCTGTCGAAAAGATCATCTTGACCGCCTCGGGTGGGCCGTTCTGGCGGACGCCGCTCGAAACGATGGCGCGGGCAACGCCGGAGGAGGCTATTGCCCATCCGAATTGGGACATGGGCGCCAAGATTTCCGTTGATTCGGCAACGATGATGAATAAAGGGCTGGAATTGATTGAAGCCTATCATCTCTTTCAATTGCCGGAAGATAAGATAGACGTTCTCGTCCATCCGCAATCGATCATTCACAGCCTCGTCGCCTATGTTGACGGTTCCGTGCTGGCCCAGCTTGGCTCCCCTGACATGCGAACGCCCATCGCGTATGCACTCGGTTGGCCGAAGCGAATTGAGGCGCCCAGCCCCAGACTGGATTTAGCGGCAGTCGGGACGCTCAAGTTCGAAACCCCCGACAATCGCCGGTTTCCATCAATTGACCTCGCGAGACAGGCGCTGCGGGATGGTGGCATGGCGCCGACGATCCTGAATGCGGCAAATGAAGTTGCCGTGGCCGCATTTCTTAATCGAAAGATCGGCTTTCTTGATATTGCCCGGACTGTTGCGGAAACATTGGCGCGTCTGCCGAATGTCCCGATGCTCACCCTCGATGACGTCATTTCAGTTGATGCCAACGCCCGCCGTTTGGCGGAGGAACAGGCAACCGCCCGCACAGTGAGCGCATAGCGAGTATCATATATATGGATCTGCTCAATATAATTTGGACCTACGTCGTTCCGTTTATCGGGGTTCTTACCGTTCTTGTGTTTTTTCACGAGTTGGGCCATTTCGCCGTAGCCCGCAGGTGCGGTGTTCGAGTCGAAGTCTTTTCTATCGGTTTCGGTCCTGAATTATTCGGATACACGGCGAAAAGCGGCACCCGTTGGAAATTTAGCGCTATACCCTTTGGCGGCTATGTTCGAATGTTCGGCGAACGTGCGCCGGAAGACAATCCGGAAGACAATGAAGAGTCACGAGTGGTCACGAAGGAAGACGAGGCCGTATCGTTTTATGCTAAGCCGTTGGGACAGCGCGCGTGCATCGTTGCTGCCGGTCCAATTGCAAATTTCTTGCTTGCCATTGTAGCTCTGGCCTCCCTTTTTATGATTATTGGCCAGCCTTACACACCAGCGGACGTCGGTAAGGTTGTAGAGGGCTCCGCGGCTGAAAGAGCGGGACTCCAGGCGGGTGACGTTTTCCTGAAAATTGATGACGCAGAGATTGACCGCTTCGAACAGGTTCGTCAGATCGTCCAGCTGGCGCCCGGAAAACCGCTGTCAATTGTCCTTCGCCGTGGCCAGCAAGTCATAACGGTAACGGCAGTGCCAGATGCCGTGGAAGAAACCCAATTCGGTGCGACGCAGAAACTCGGTCGGCTTGGTGTTTCCCGTCCCTCGGGCGATATGGTGTTTGTTCGTTATGACCCGTTTACGGCCGTTTGGAAGGCAACAGAACGAACCTATTTTTTGACCGGCAGCATCCTTGATGCTCTGGGGCAGATCGTTACCGGTAAAAGGACCGCTAAAGAACTCGGTGGACCGGTCCGAATCGCGCAAATCTCGGGCGATATGGCGCAAGCGGGACTGGTAATGGTTATCCAGTTTGCGGCGATATTATCAATTAATCTTGGTTTGATTAATTTGTTCCCTATCCCCTTGCTTGATGGCGGCCATTTGGTTTTCTATGGCATTGAAGCCATCCGCGGTCGTCCGGTTGGGGAGAAGGCCATGGGATATAGTCTGTATTTCGGCATGGCGCTGATTCTTTGTCTTACTGTATTTGTTACAGGGAACGACCTAGTACAGATGGGCTTATTCGAATATCTTATGGGTCTTGTCACCTAAAGATACGTTGCTCAATTGAGAATTATCAGACGTTTGTTGCGGGGCCTTGTTTTCGGTGCGGTGTTAATCGCGCCGTTTTTGTCGTTGGGGCCGTCTGTGGCCCAGCAGCCGGGTTTTGTCATCAAGGCAAGTGAAATTAGAGTGGAAGGCTCGCAGCGAATAGAGCCGGAAACCGTGCGATCCTATGTCAGCATTGGTATCGGCGATCCCATTACGCCGGAGGCAATGGATGAGGCGCTGAAGAAACTATTTGCAACGGGGCTCTTCGCGGATGTTGTTGTTCGTCAGGAAGGTACCGCCGTTGTTATTCGGATAGTAGAGAACCCGATTATCAATCGGATTGCCTTTGAGGGTAACAAGAGAATCACCGATCAGATATTACGCGATGAGGTGAAACTTCGTCCGCGCGTGGTTTACACCCGTTCTCGGGTCCAGAATGACGTTCAGCGGTTGATAGATGTCTATCGGCGCAGCGGGCGATTTTCCGCCACTGTGGATCCCAAAGTCATCCAGCTGCCACAAAATCGGGTTGATCTTGTTTTTGAGGTAAAGGAAGGTCCGATTACGGCGATTCGCCGAATCAATATCGTTGGAAACAGTCGGTTCAGCGACAGTCAACTGCGGGAAATTATCAGGACCAAGGAAAGTATCTGGTATCGGTTCCTGACGTCGGAGGACAATTACGACCCGGACCGTCTGACATTTGATAGAGAATTAATGCGACGGTTTTATTTATCCAAAGGATATGCCGATTTTCGGGTTGTATCCGCGGTAGCGGAACTTGCGCCAAATAGAGAAGGTTTTTTTATAACCTTTACCGTCGAGGAGGGAGAGAGATACCAATTCGGAAAAATCGACGTTGTCGCTTCGTTACGGGATTTAGGCGTTAAACAACTTCGCCAGCATGTCGTTGCGAAAGAAGGCGACTGGTACAACGCTGATCTGGTCGAGGACGTTATCGGAAAGCTCACTGATGTGGTCGGCACTCTTGGGTTTGCTTTTGTGGAAATACGCCCACAAGTCGATCGCAACCGAAAAGAAAAAAAAATAAACCTAACTTTCCGGGTTCAGGAGGGGCCCAGAGTGTTTGTCGAGCGCATCGATATCAAGGGCAATGTGAGAACCATCGATCCGGTGATCCGGCGCGAGATGTCGGTGGTCGAAGGCGATGCATTCAACACCTCCAAAATAAGGCGCGCACGGAAGAGAATTCAGAATCTTGGGTTTTTTGAAAAGGTCGAATTGACCAATGCGCCAGGATCCGCGCCTGACAAAACCGTTGTGAACGTGACGGTGTCTGAAAAATCGACGGGCGAAATTTCTTTTGGCGCAGGGTTTTCATCGAGCGTCGGTGTACTTGGCGATATCGGAATTCGCGAGCGTAATCTGTTGGGACGGGGTCAGGACCTTTTCCTTAAAGCGCAACTAAGTTCTCAATCGAGCGAAATTGATCTTAAATTTACCGAACCATATTTTTTGGACCGGCGGTTGCGCGCCGGGGTGGATCTATTTCGTACAAGCCGTGATTTATCGGACGAAAGCTCCTTTGAACGCCAATCGTTCGGTGGCGGCTTGCGCCTGGGGTACGAAATAACCGATAAGGTTTCGCAATCCTGGAAATATGAAATAAGTCACGATGAGGTGACCGATGTTGATTCTGCCGCTTCACTAGCTGTTCAGGAACAGGAAGGCTCGTCGGTAAAATCGGAAATTGGTCAGGTGCTGACATACGATGCCCGGGACAGCCGGTCTGATCCGACCGAAGGTTTTTTAGCGCGCTATAATATTGACGTCGCTGGCTTGGGTGGAAGCGTCAAATACCTGCGCAATCGACTTAAAGCCGTCCAGTATTTTCCAATTACAGAGCAAGTTACAGGAAGTCTGGGCGGCAATGGTGGTCTTATCGTCGGTTTGAATGACGATACCCGCATCATCGACAGATTTTTTCTTGGCGGCAGCACTCTTCGTGGTTTCGCAAATCTTGGCGCCGGTCCGCGCGATACGGTTTCGGGCGATGCGGTTGGCGGGCGCTGGATGTATAGTGGCACCGCGCAGGTAACGTTTCCGCTGGGGCTTCCCAGTGAATTAGGTATTCGAGGTCGTGTATTCAGTGATATTGGTAGTTCGGGAAGTTCCGATACGAGCGTTGGTGTTATCGAGGATACAAAATCGTTGCGCGCCGCGGTGGGCGTCGGGCTTTCCTGGAAGTCACCGTTCGGCCCCATTGCGATCGACATTTCGAAGGCGCTCCTTGAGGAAGATTTTGATGAAACCGAGGTGTTGCGATTTGACTTCGGGGCGCGGTTCTAGGTGATGGGCATGAAGATTCCGAATGCTAACTTGATTGTACTGCTTGTTTGTTCGCTTGCCGTAACGACGGGTCCTGTTATCGCGCAGCAAAATTCGCCATCGGCGAATGTCAAATTCGCAGTAGTGAATTTTCAGAAAATTTTCAGAGAAGCCGCCGCTACACGATCAGTCGCACCCCAGATAGCCAAGCTCAAGAAGTCTTTTGAAGTTCAGTTCAAGGATTTTCAAACAAAACTCCAGGCTGCTGAGCGGGATCTGAAAAATCAAAGAACCATTCTTTCACCGGAGCCTTATGCGCAGAAACAAGAAGCCTTTAAGAAGCAGGTGAATGGCGTGCAACGAAACGTGCAGGCAGCTCAGAGAATGGTCGGGCTCGCCCAGGACGACGCGTATAAAAGCGTTCGGCAGGCCTTTTATCGAATTACTCAGGAAGTCGCGAAGGAAAGATCTCTAGAGGTCGTCTTTCCCCGTTCAGGGTTGATCCACGTGGATGCCAAATACGATATTTCGGATGAAGTTCTGAAAAGGCTGAACAAAGTTTTGCCGTCCGTTAAAGTAAAACTGCCAACTGCGGGTGAAGGGCAAGCAGGGGCCTCTTCTCGAAAGAAGAAATAAGGCAGGCATGCCGGATCCAAGATTTTTTTCGGTTGCAGGTCCTTTCAAAGTTGCCGAGCTGGCTGAAATTGGACAGGCGCGTCTGAATGATGGCGCCAATGCCCAGCTAGTTATCTGTGATGTAGCGCCCATCGATGCGGCCGGGCCGCGTGAGTTGAGTTTTCTCGATAACCCGCGCTATGCGGATTTATTTCTGCATAGCAAGGCGGGCGCCTGCGTTGTCCAACCGGATCGTGCAAATACCGCGCCCCCTACCATGAGTCTGCTGGTATCCGATAATCCCTACCTATCCTATGCACGAATAGCGTCGGCCTTTTATCCGACGGCGGATTCCGAACCGCGAGAAAGCGAAGACAAATTCTTTATCCACTCCACGGCGGAAATAGGCTCAGGCGCAAGAATTGCCGTTGGGGCGGTCATAAAAAAAGCCGCCAAAATTGGCGACAATGTCAGGATCGATTCGAATGCCGTCATTGGACCCGGTGTAATCATCGGAGATGATTGTCACATTGGCGCCATGGCGTCGGTTTTCTATTGCGTTATGGGTAACGGGGTTCGCCTTTATTCGGGCGCGAGAATTGGTGAGGCCGGTTTCGGATTTGCCCACGACGGGGAAAAATTTGTTTCTGTCCCGCAACTCGGACGTGTTTTGATAGGCGACCATGTTGAAATTGGCGCCAATACCACCATTGATCGGGGTAGTGGGCCGGATACGGTTATTGGCGCTGGCTGCCGTATTGATAATTTGGTGCAGATCGGGCACAACGTCCGTCTGGGACGCAATTGCGTTATCGTTGCTCAAGCGGGAATTTCCGGCAGTACAATATTGGAAGATGCCGTCACTCTCGGGGGGCAGGTGGGGCTGACCGGCCATCTGACGGTGGGCAAAGGCGCGCAAATCGGTGCTCAATCAGGCGTCATGAAAAATATAGCACCAGGTGAAAGAATGATAGGGACGCCTGCGGTGCCAGCGCGCCAGTTCATGCGCCAGGCGGCCATTTTAGGACGTTTGGCGCGAGGAAAGGAGATT
Source organism: Pseudomonadota bacterium (assembly GCA_027624735.1). Taxonomy (GTDB): domain Bacteria; phylum Pseudomonadota; class Alphaproteobacteria; order MPNO01; family UBA2964; genus JAQBTY01. The sequence goes on from JAQBTY010000006.1 coordinate 20,379, forward strand.
AAAGATGGATAGTCTCGATTCGAAATCGGTCGTCGACACGATAGAAATCGAGCGGATCATGACGATGATACCGCATCGATACCCTTTTCTGCTGGTTGACAGGGTGATCGATCTGGTGAAAGGGGAAAGCGCGACCGGGATCAAGAACGTTTCGATCAATGAACCCTTCTTCCAGGGGCATTTCCCGGGGCGCCCCGTGATGCCCGGCGTGCTTATCGTGGAGGCTATGGCGCAGACGGCCGGCGTGGTTGTTATAGATTTTCTCGAAGCTGAAAATCAGGCCAAGCTGGTCTATTTCATGTCCATTGAAAACGCCAAATTTCGCAAACCCGTCACACCCGGTGACACGCTGCATATCCATGTTACCAAGCAGGCGCAGCGCGGCAACGTATGGAAATTTTCGGCTCAGGCGAAGGTGGATGGCGTTGTTGTCTCGGATGCTTCTTACGCGGCGATGATCGTGGATAGCCAGTAGCATGAGCGATATTCACCCCACGGCGGTAATCGAAGACGGCGCGATCATTGGCGACAATGTCGTGATTGGCCCCTATTGCTGCGTTGGCGGTGATACGGTGTTGGGGGATGGCGTGCGCTTGACCTCGCATGTCGTTGTCGCGGGTTTCACGACAATTGGACCAAATTCTCACCTTTATCCCTTTGCCTCCATTGGCCATCCGCCACAGGATTTGAAATATAAGGGGGAGGCATCCCGGCTGGAGATTGGGGCCAATAACGTCATCCGAGAGTATGTGACCATGAATCCGGGCACCGAGGGTGGCGGGATGCTTACTCAAATCGGAAACAATTGCCTGTTTATGGTCGGTGCCCATGTCGCCCATGATTGCATCGTGGGCAACCATGTAATTTTCGCCAACAACGCGACCATCGGTGGTCACGTGTCGGTGGAGGAATTCGCCATATTGGGCGGCCTGTCCGCGGTTCATCAGTTTGTCCGTATCGGCCGACATGCCATGGTTGGCGGGATGTCGGGGGTTGAACAGGATGTCATCCCCTACGGCTCCGTGATTGGAAATCGCGCCAGGCTGGCTGGTTTGAATATCGTCGGTTTGAAACGGCGGGGTTTTTCCCGTGGCGATATTGCCATTCTGCGAAAAGCATACAGGCTGATGTTCGCGGAAGAAGGATCCATGGCGGAACGGTTGATTGATGCATCGGAAATGTACAAGGAAAATCAGGCCGTGATGGATATTGTGGAGTTTATACGTGGTGATTCCAGCCGCGCGATTTGTCAGCCCCGAACGGAGCAAGGCGGCGCCTAAGCTCGGCATTATCGCTGGAGGCGGAACACTTCCCGCCCTGCTGGCCTGTGCGTGTGTGGAGAACGGCAGGGAATATTTCCTGCTTGCCATAGAAGGCTTCGCTGACCCTGCATTGATGGAAGGCCGTCCCCATGCCTGGTTCCGGTTGGGTGAAGCCGGAAAAGGCATCAAGTTGCTGCGCGAACAGGGGGTAGAAGACCTTGTCCTTGCAGGGGGCGTTCGCCGTCCGAGCTTGAAGGAATTGCGGCCGGACCTCTGGGCCATGGGTTTTTTCGCTAAATTGGGGAAAGCCTGGGTTGGCGATGATTCCCTCCTGTCCGCCTTGATCGGGGCATTGGAGACTGAAGGCTTCAGAGTGGTGGGGGCTGATTCCATTTTGGCGGATTATCTGGCGGTATCGGGCCCCTATGGAACGATCCTGCCCGATGACGTTGCCCAAAGGGATATGGATCGCGGTTTTGCCGCTGTTCGTCGACTGGGTGAACTGGATATCGGCCAGGCCGTCATCGTGCAGCAGGGAATCGTTCTCGGCGTGGAGGGCGCGGAGGGTACCGACGGGCTGATCCGCCGATGCGCCGGCCTGCGCCGTGACGGCCCAGGCGGTGTCCTGGTGAAGGCGCGAAAACCCGGGCAGGAACAGCGGGCGGATTTACCCACCATAGGAAAAGCCACGGTGGAGACCGCTATCGACAGCGGACTCCGTGGCATTGCCATTGAAGCGGGCGGCGTGTTTGTCTTTGACCGTGACGAAGCAATTCGCCTTGCAAGCCAGGCGGGACTGTTCATCATTGGCGTTTGATGGAGCCAAAGGGGACTGGCATTAAAATTTTTCTCATAGCGGGCGAGCCCTCCGGCGATGTTTTAGGTGGCCGGTTGATGGCCGCTATAAAGCGCGCGACTCCTGATCCGGTCCAGTTCGTCGGCGTCGGTGGCACGCGCATGGTATCGGAGGGGCTGGACTCCCTGTTTCCCCTGTCCGAACTATCCGTGATGGGCGTCGCGGAAATTTTCCCCCACCTGTCGCGCCTGTTGCGCCGTATATCGGAGACAGCCGAGGCGGTGAGAAACGCGCAGCCTGATTTGATTGTAACCATTGATGCGCCCGCCTTCTGTTTTCGGGTCCTGAAGCAGCTTAAAGGCTCCTCAATCGCCAAAATACATTATGTGGCGCCGACTGTTTGGGCCTGGCGTCCGGGGCGCGCACGCAAGATTGCACAGCTTGTCGATCGACTGCTGGTGCTTCTTCCCTTTGAGCCCCCCTATTTCGAGGCGGTTGGTCTATCGACGAGCTTTGTTGGCCACCCGGTGCTTGAAAACAACATTAGCGAAGCCGATGGAAGAAAATTTCGTCAAGACCACGGCATAGCATGGGATGCGCCTTTGCTTGTGCTGTTACCCGGCAGCCGGCGCGGCGAAATACGGTATCTCTTGCCGCCGTTCGAAGAGGCGGTAGCGCGTCTCAAATCAAAACTCCCGGCACTGACTATCGTGGTGCCGGCAATTGCCAATCTTGTGGATACTCTCCGCGCGGAATTCCAGCATTGGTCGGTGCCGGTTACTGTCATCGAAGGTGAACGGGAAAAATTTTCTGCCATGGCCGCCGCTGACGTTGCCCTGGCTGCTTCCGGCACGGTCGCGCTTGAACTGGCGTTGTTTGGCGTTCCGAACGTAATCGCGTACCGGGTGCATCCGCTTACCGCCGCCATCGTGCGCCGGCTGGTGAAGGTGAAGTACGCGAATCTGGTAAATTTGCTGATTGACCGTGAGGCTGTTCCGGAATTTATCCAGGCCAATTGCCGCGGAGACCTGCTCTCTGATGCAGTCGAAAAATTACTGACCGATCGGGCCGCCGCGGATGCGCAGAAAGCGGCGATGCGCGAAGCCATCGGCCTGTTGTCGCCGGGCGGGGCTACCCCAAGCGACAGAGCCGCCAAGGCGGTCCTGGATACGGCTGGTAAAATATGAAAACGGGACGCCAGACTGGCGCCCCGTTCGAGAGTTCTCAGAAATATATATCTGAATTATCTCAGCGTTTTGAGACCGGAATGTATTCCCGTTTTGCGGCGCCGGTGTATAGCTGGCGCGGACGGCCAATTTTCTGGTTCGGGTCCTCAACCATTTCGTTCCACTGCGCGATCCATCCGACGGTGCGCGCGACCGCGAACAGAACCGTGAACATGGATGTCGGAATGCCGAGCGCCTGGAAAATAATACCCGAATAGAAATCGACATTGGGATAGAGCTTGCGCTCGATAAAGTACTCGTCTTCCAACGCGATACGTTCGAGCTCCATGGCGAGATCGAGCAACGGCTCGTCCTTTATGCCCAGTTCCTTCAAGACCGAATGACAGGTTTCCCGCATGATTTTTGTGCGCGGGTCGAAGTTCTTATAGACCCGGTGACCGAAGCCCATGAGAAGGAAGGGGTCATCCTTGTCCTTCGCTTTTTCCACAAATTCAGGGATGTTCTTGGTGTGGCCAATCTGGCTCAGCATATTGAGAACGGCTTCATTGGCGCCGCCATGCGCCGGGCCCCAAAGGCTAGCGATCCCCGCCGAAATGCAGGCAAACGGGTTGGCGCCGCTCGAGCCCGCCAGCCGCACGGTTGAGGTCGACGCGTTCTGTTCATGATCGGCATGCAGGATCAGGATTCGGTCCATCGTCTTCGCGATAACCGGGTTGATCTCGTAGTCCTCACAAGGGGTGGCGAAAAGCATTCTGAGGAAGTTTTCGGCGAAACCCAAATTGTTTTGCGGATAGATGAAAGGCTGCCCCTGGGAATATTTGTACGCCCAGCCGGCGATGGTCGGCATTTTGGCGATCATCCTATGGGACGCGATCATGCGCTGGCGCGGGTCGGAAATGTCCAGACTGTCGTGATAAAAGGCCGAGAGCGCGCCAACCACGCCGCACATGATGGCCATCGGGTGCGCGTCGCGGCGGAAGCCCCGGTAAAAATAGGACAGTTGCTCATGCAGCATCGTGTGATGGGTGATCCTGTAGTCGAATTCAGTTTTCTCGGCCGGCGTGGGCAATTCGCCGTTAAGCAACAGGTAACAGACCTCAAGAAAATCACTGTTTTCGGCCAGCTGTTCGATGGGGTAGCCGCGATGGAGCAAGACACCGTTGTCGCCGTCGATATAGGTAATGGCCGATTCGCAGCTGCCGGTCGCCACAAAACCCGGATCATAGGTGAAATAGCCGGTTTCCGCGTACAGCCGCCTGATATCGATCACGGGCGGGCCTTCCGTTCCGGTCAATATCGGAAAGGTCGCTTCTTTGCCGGTTGTATTGTCCCTTATCGTGACGCTGGCATTTTTCGCTGCGGAATCCTGGCTCATACGGTCGACCCTTTTTGAAACCGTTAAGGCCGGCGTCATGCCAGCCAAGATGGCTTATTGGAGTTGTCGGGAAAATAGCGGATATGTCGTTATGAATCAAATAATGTGGTCACGCTGAAATCACGTCGGCGAGACGACCGAGCACTTCTTCCTTCCCCAGCACCTCCGCAACTTCGAATATGCCGGGTGATGTCGTCGTGCCGCAAAGGGCGGCCCGCAGGGGCTGCGCGATTTGCCCTAGTTTCGCGCCTTCTTTGTCGGCGAAATTGTGGATGGCGGCATCGATCGCATCGGCCGACCAAGGCTCAAGAGCAGCCAGAATACCCGATAAAAGCGCCAGCAAGCGACGCCCATCGTCGGTCAGAAGCCGGGCCGCTTTTTCATCCAGTGCCAGGGGGCGTTTTCTGACATAAAATAATGAAATATCAATAAGTTCATTGATTGTCTTTGCGCGATCTTTCAAGCTGTTCATGCCCTGAATCAGGCGTGGGCGGGCAGTTGTGTCGATCGCCGCAGCCAAGGACTTTTCGATTCCTGGTACTATGAGGTCGACCAGATGCTGATTGTCGCTGGCTTTCAGGTAATGGGAATTGAGCGATGACAGCTTGTCGAAATCGAAACGGGCGGCGCCCCGATTTACGGCTGCGATGTCGAACCACTCCACGGCCTGTTCACGGGATATGATTTCGTCATCGCCGTGGCTCCAACCCAGGCGCAGGAGATAATTCAGCAGGGCTTCCGGGAGATATCCCATATCGCGGTAGGCGTCGACGCCAAGCGCCCCGTGGCGTTTTGACATCTTGGCGCCATCGGCGCCATGGATCAGCGGAATATGGCCATAAACCGGCGGCTGCCAGCCAAGAGCCAAAAACAGCTGAATCTGGCGGAACGCGTTGGTCAGATGATCGTCCCCCCGGATGACGTGGGTGATGGCCATGTCGTGGTCATCGACGACCACCGAAAGCATATAGGTGGGTGTACCGTCGGCCCGCAAAAGGACCATATCATCGAGCTGGTCGTTCGCGACCGTCACATCGCCCTGTACGGCGTCCCGAAGAACTGTGTCGCCGGTCTGCGGCGCTTGGAAACGGACCACCGGCGGGATTCCGGCCGGCGCCTCCGACGGATCGCGGTCGCGCCATCTCCCGTCATAGCGCATGGAACGGCCTTCAGCCTTGGCCGTCTCGCGCATTTCCGTCAGTTCTTGCGGCGTGCAGTAGCAATGATAGGCCTTGCCCTCTGCCAGCAGCTGGTTCGCCAGAGCCGCATGCCGGTCCAGCCGGGTCGATTGAAACAGCGGTTCTTCATCGGCCTCTAACCCGAGCCATTGCAGCCCATCCAAAATCGCGTCGATGGCCTCCTGGGTGGAGCGCTTGCGGTCCGTATCCTCAATCCGCAGAAGATACTTGCCGCCGTGATGGCGGCTGAACAGCCAGTTGAACAAGGCGGTTCGCGCGCCACCGATGTGCAGGAATCCGGTGGGTGAGGGGGCAAATCGGGTTACGACATTCATGGCAATGGCTAACTGGAAAACGACTTATTGAAAAATGGGTAAGGTTGCGGAGGCTCTGATAGCACATTGTTGGAAAGGACGCAGCTATCCATGATCGAACGGCGCCGCGGCTGATTTTTTACCGAAATGGCGTTCTCGATATATTTCTCCCTAAATTGGTAGACGCAGCGGCAATTCCCCATAGGATGAAACCAACAATGCTTCGGTGAAACGAAGTCTGATCGATGCGCGGACAGGGGATGACGCGGATTTTGCCCACACCATCGGCCCATACGGGCCGGCGCGGTATTTCGGTACCCGGAATATGGACCGTTCTTTCCGTTCCATTGTACTATCTTGGCGACAGTTTCGCCGGCGAGCGGACGCGATGGGCACTGTGGATTCCCGTCTGTATGGGGGCGGGAATCGCGTTCTATTTTTCCCTGCACAATGAGCCCGAGATTTGGGTCGGTCCGGCCCTTATCGGCCTTGCCGTATTGGCGGCGGCAGGCCTGCGGCATCGGCCCGCCTTGTTAATCCTGGTTTATTCTATTGTTTTCCTGTCGTTGGGCTTTGGCGTTGCCCAGTTGCGGACGGCGCTGGTGTCGGCGCCCGTGCTCCAGAAGAAAATCGGCCCTGTTGCGCTGGAAGGCCGAATTGCCCGTATTGAAGTTCTTACCAAGGGCAGGCGCCTATGGCTCGACAGGCTTTCTGTTGATCGTCTCGGCCCGGACAAAACACCGGTAAAGGTTCGGATCAAGGTCTTCGCCGGGAAATTGGATTTCCGGCCCGGCGACCGTATCCGCCTTCGCGCCATCCTTCATCCGCCGTCCGGCCCTGCCATGCCAGACGCATTTGATTTTGCGCGAAGCGCTTATTTCCAGAGGCTGGGCGGTGTCGGTTACGCGATTAGCCAACCGATACTCATCAGTCGGGCGACCGGCGGCGGTTTTTCCATCCGGCTTGCGGCGCTGCGCCAGCGGATCACCCAGTCCATTCATGCGGCGTTGCCCGGCCCGGTGGGAGCGGTTGCCGCGGCATTAATGACCGGCGAGAGGGGCGCCATACCGGAAGAAACCCTGGCCGCTATGCGGGAATCAGGCCTCGCCCATCTTCTGGCCATATCAGGATTGCATATGGGCCTGGTCGGCGGATTGCTGTTCTTCAGCGTTCTTCGAACGTCTTGCTTTGCGATACCCCATAAAAAAATGGGCGGCCGTCGCGGCTTTTATGGGCAGTCTGGGGTATCTGCTGATTTCAGGCGCCACCCTGCCGACACAGCGGGCATTTCTGATGCTCTCTCTCGTCATGCTGGCCGTCGTCATCGACCGGTCCGCGATTTCCATGAACATGGTTGCCTGGGCGGCGGGCGTTATCCTGTTGATCGCCCCTGAAAGCCTGATGAGCGTCAGTTTTCAAATGTCCTTTGCCGCCGTGACGGCGCTCGTTGCGATCTATGAACTCAGCTACACAAGCCGGCTCAACCATTCGGGCGGGCGTTCGAAAATTCGGCGCTCGGTGTATTATTTGGCGGCGGTACTGCTCACCACATTGGTTGCGGGCGCCGCGACGGCGCCCTTCGCGCTCTATCATTTTAACCAGGTCGCTGTTTTGGGCGTGGTCGCTAATCTCTTTGCCGTCCCGCTGACCGCGCTCTGGGTCATGCCCCTGGCGATTACGGCCTTTATCCTGATGCCGTTTGGATTGTCCGGACTCGCCCTCGGCCCCATGGGGTGGGGAATAGAGGCGGTCATCACGATAGCTGAAACGGTTCAGGCAATGCCTGGCGCGGTTACATTCTTGCCTGCCATGCCGGTATGGGGATTTGCGCTCCTGAGCATCGGCGGCCTCTGGCTGTGCCTGTGGCGTCTGCCCTGGCGCGCCATCGGCCTATGTCCCATCGTGATTGGCGTTGCGGCGATTGCCCTGGTGCGGACACCGGATATTCTGGTGTCCGAAACAGGTACGCTCACCGCTGTGAAGGGAAACGATGGCCGGCTCCTGTTTCAGTCCCGCGCCCACGGCTTTGTCGCCGAAACCTGGCTGCGCCGGGCGGGGCTGTCGCCATCGGCTACAGGTTCGGTCAAAGGCCCGGCCACAGGGGATGCACGAGGGGATGCACGGTGCGACGCGCTTGGATGCATCGTACGAACCCGCGGAGAGGTCATCGCTTTCGTGAAAAATGCTGCCGCGTTGCCGGAAGATTGCGTGGTTGCAACGATCATTGTCAGCCGCGTTCCCGTCCGCGATAAACACTGCATCGGACCAAAAATCATTATCGACCGGTTCGATCTGTGGCGCGCCGGCGCCCATGCCCTGTGGCTTACGCCAGCGGGAATTCAGGTGAAATCCGTGGCGGGCACGAACAACGGACGGCCGTGGAACATTTATCCCCGTAAGCGCTTTCAGAATTGACCGATTTTGGCTGCCGCCACCAAGAAAAGCGTAAGGAGGTGAAGTCAGGCGCAGCGTCGTCGCGGCGCCTCGAATAAATGACCGGGTGCGCTGATCGAGCCGGGTCAAAAGCTTTTTACAACGAACCCTATGATGAGCGCGAACACCGATATGGTGAGCCAATACGACCAACGGCTATCGGCGCCCTCCGATGCGGTCGATGCTCCGGTGGCTTTCGCATTGGATTCTGGAATCATGGTCCTGCCAGCGGTGGCCCTCGATGCCGCAGGTTGCGATGGGCCCGGTAAGGTTTTTGTCAGTGTGGATCTGATGTAGTCGATGTTGCTGATGCCCTCCGGCTTCGGCCGAACACGGGCTTGGCGTGTCGCCGGGCCGGCGGTAACCGGGGCGGACTTGCGATGCCGGGCGAGGAAATCCTCCAGCGACGGGGTCTCCTCGATGGGCCGTTTGCAGATCGTGGCAAAGTCGTCAATCTTGTCCGCCAGAGGTGGAATGTGTCTCAATTCCTTGAACACCGGGGATGTTTCGGGAGCTTCGAAATCGGACTTTTGGAACAGGATGTTGTCGCCGTTGCAAAACCGTTCGTATAGCGATGGGTCGCGGGCGATGGCATCGAGGCTGAGATTGATCATGATGAACGAGAAATCATCGATCCTCGGACCGAAATGGTCCGGCGTTCGTCCGGGGTGTTGGAAATGGGCGTGGCCAAGCTCGTTGCCGTTGCCGAGCGCCATCCCTGGCACGTACATGCCGTCATAGTCGATCAGGGTCAGGCCACCGCCGTTTCTCACCACCAGGTTTCCGTTCTCGAGATCGCCGTGGGCGATTTCGCGGGCGGCGAGGAAGTGCGCGAGATCTCGAAACGACGACCAGAGTGTTCGCATGGCCGCGCCGTCGGAATAATTGTCCTCGATGAACGCACCGAGGGTCTGCCCCTCGGCCCACGCCATCTTGACCACGGGATAGAGGGCCGAGGATACACGCACGCCTTCGCGCTGATACTCGAACGAGACGAAATGGGCGCTCCCGAGCCCACAGACGGCTTCACTGATCTGCGCATAGCGATGCTCCAGGTCGGGGACGTACCGATGGAAGCAGCGGACGGCGAATTTCTGTATCTTGGAGGTGACCGTGTAGGTGAGCGCGAAACCGCCGCCAAGAACAATGGGCAGGCCGAGCTTGCTGGTGGCAAGCGTACCGGCGGCAAGCTCCGCGTCGGTGAATGCCCTGACCGGATGCTGCGCCGCTTGATTATAATCGGCAATGTTCGGGTAACGTGTCACGGCCATCGATCACTCCAGAATCAGCATTGTCGAATCGTCCACCTTCATGCGGCCCGCTTCGCGTTCGTGCGCGACCAGCGCTTCGAGATGGGCGATGTCGGAGATACCGAGCAGAATGTCTCCTGAGCAGGGATCCGCCTGGGCGAGACGGAGGAACCATTCGGCGATCGCGTCGGTCATGCAGACGATCCTTGGCTGGGCCAGGTGGTCCAACTGCCAGATTGTGCTAGAGGCGCTTGCGTGGTCTGGTCGATCGAGAAACGAATTGAGGTCACGCCGCGTCGACAAGAGCGTCGGCCGGCGCCCGAAATCCTCCGGATCGGTATAGGGAAAGCTCGCCACCAGCCGGGGCCCGTCGAGCAAAAGCCCGACAGTGTCACCAATCGCCAGCAATTGGACCTCGTTCGATTCGGGCGTGAACGACACCCCAAGCAACGTGGCGAAACTGCCGCGATCGAATGCCGCCTGGCGGCTCCAGGACATGGATTGGGGATCATGGCGACGCGTGAACAAGGTTATCGCCGCGTTCAATTTCGCCATTGAAAGAACCGGTTCCAGGACGAAGAGCCGGACCAGTATCCTCGCCCACAGCCTGGAATCGAAGGATTCTGTTGCGCCATCGCTCAGGGCAAGCGCCGATCGCTCCGAAGACCATCTGAAGGCGTCTTCGTTGCGATCGGCGTCACCTGAGTGCTTCGGAACCGATCCAAAAACCGGGGCGTAAACTGGAACGGCATGGCCCGGTCCGGCTGTTATCTCAATTGGCTGGCGCGGGTACCGATCTCGAAGAAGTGACCGATGAAGTCCATGCCGGCTTTGTAGGCAAAGAAGCGGCTATCTTCGTTCACGTCGTACCCCATGCCCTGGGCAACCGCCACGAGATGTTCGGGAATCCGGCTCGACATGCGAAACAGCATCTTCGAGTACTCGTCAGGCAGGTCATCCTCGGATGATGGGAACAGTATCTCATCACCCGATTCCGTATCGACATGGAGGTTGAATAAAAGCGCTTCACCGTCGTTGGTCGAAACGCCTTTGATTGCTTCCGCCACCTCCTCGGGATCACCATCGGTCGATAGCCCGTCGGTGACATGGACGACGGTCGGCGGATAAGAGGTCGGATGTTCGTCGCACCATTGCGCGACGATTTCGCCAACCGTGCCCATGGCCTCGCGCATCGGCGTGCCGCCATCATGATTGGGATCGATCCAGACCGGGAACTTTACCAATTGTCTTTCGAGAACTTCGTCGCCGGAATCGACATCAATTTCACGCTCGTCGATCCGCAGCGGGTTGTTTTCGATTTCGGAAATGGGCAGCACGGTTCGGCCCGACAACGCGCCACCGAAAGCTGAGCCGACCCGTTCCCCGCCGTACCCGATGACGCCGATATCGAAGTAATCGCGGACCCCGTCCGCCTTGGTACAGCGCACGATGGTTTCGGCTAACGTCTTGTTGAGGACGTCGGCAACGAACTCGGACTTGATGCTGCCGCCGTCCATTTGTTCATCCATCGAACCGGACTGATCTATCACGAATAGGAAGCAGGTCGGGTTCTTCCTGTTGATTTCCTTGGTGTAAGACATCTTAATCGCTCCTGAAATGTGAACAAAAATGGTGTGTCCAGCAATCGCGGCCAAGTTAGGCGAATGGTGATGCCGATCGGTTCCCGCTTGCCTCTGCTGCTGACTTTTTTTATCTTTGGCCGCTGGGCCGGAACGAAAATCCAGGCCCTCTGGTGGCTCTTGAGAGCAAGATATGCAGTAAGTCTTAAAATCGCGATAACGCGTGCCCGCGATAACGCGTGCCGAGTTAACCGGCATCGCACCATCGCAGGCTAATACCAAGTCTCGCGGAGTGAGACTCACAAAGGGGATTTCTGAATCGGTCTATTTGTGATTCAAG
>JAQBTY010000304.1 GCA_027624735.1 Pseudomonadota bacterium
TGGATGCCAAGTTAGCGAAAAACACCACCCGCAGATCCTTCCGGAACACCCAGGGTGAGCAATTACCAATTCCCAATTACCGGAACTACATGGCCGGTAATTTTGTGTCTCAGATAGGCATGTGGACACAGCGGATTGCCGTCCAGTGGATCACCTGGGAACTGACCGGATCGACCACCTGGCTCGGCATTATCGCCTTTGTCGATTTCTTCCCCATCGTCGTGATGGCGCCGCTCGCCGGGGCCTACGCCGACCGGCTCGAACGATTGCGCGGCATAAGGCTGTTCGTGCTCCTGTCGGCTATCCTGTCGGGGATTATCGCGTTCCTCGCGATCACCAATCAATTGAACGAGTACATATTGGCGGGGCTAATCCTCCTGAACGGGACGGTGCTTGCCTTCAATTACCCGTTTCGTCTCGCCATCATCCATCAGCTTGTAGGGCGGGGCGCGCTGACATCGGCGATCAGTATCAATTCGGTTGGCTTTAATATCGCCCGCATCGGCGGACCGGCGCTCGCGGGGGCCATCATTAATTTCTGGGGTATCGGGCCGGCGGTGAGTTTTACCGTCGTCGCCGACGTTGTCTTTATCCTTGCCCTTTACAGCGTTCATCCCATCGGCGGTGACACACGGCCCAAGGCCAAGCCGGCCAGCGCCATCCCGAGAGAGATCATGGAAGGATTTCGCTATGCCATGGGCCACAAAGGCATCGCGCCGCTGGTGATAGTGCTGACCGTGACCACCATATTCGGCCGGCCGCTCAACGAATTGCTCGCCGGGTTTTCCGATGCGGTGTTCGGCATGGGGGTGTCCGGATTGGCCTGGTTGACGGCCATGTACGGTTTGGGCGGTCTAATCGGCTGTGTCGAGCTTGCCTGTTACAGCGGGATCGAGGGGCTCACCCGCAAGATGATCCGCAACGTCCTGGTTATTTCCATTGCCGTGTTCGGATTTGTGGCGACCGACAATTTCTATGTGGGTCTCTGTTCAATAGCGCTCCTGGGGTACACCCTGGCAATTATCGGCGTCGTCGAACAATCCCTCATGCAGGCATCCATTCCCGATGAAATGCGCGGCCGCATGATGAGCCTCTACAGCCTGATTTCGCGCGGCTGCCCGGGGATTGGCGCGCTGATGATGGGGTATCTCGGATCTTTCGAAGGATTGCGTCTGCCGGTCGGTGTGGGCGCGATCCTGTGCATCGTGGTGTGGGTCTGGACCCGCCGCCGCCAGGATCTCATGGCGGCGCATCTTGAACGAATGCCCGACGACCCGGTGCCGGACAAACCGTAGGCTCCGAAAATCGGGATCAACTTTCACAGTCTAGCGCGAAATGAATGGCAGTACTTCAATGGGTTATGGCGCTCTATCCCATTTATTTCGTCACCCCCGGGCGTGACCCGGGGGTCCAGGAATCCTAGCAGTTTCAACCGTTGGACTGGACTGCCGGGTCACGCCAGGCAATGACGAAAGAGATAGGGAGAGAGCTAAACATCTGGAAATTCACGCATTCTTTTTAAGTCAGACTCCAAGAAGACTCTATGACAAATATTGCTCTGGCATCAGGAACAGATCCGTATCGTCCGGGGTAGCGCCAAGCGACGTCAGCAGGCAATGGACCTGGCCGCGGTGGTGGGTCTGGTGATTGAAGAAATGGGTGATAAGCAGCCATAACGGCTTGGCAATGTCGCGTCCCGCCGCGCCCGAATGCCAGGTCAGGTCTCCGGTAAGATCGCTTGATGACAGGCTGCCGGCCCAGCGGACGATCTCCCCATCGAAGGCGGCGCGCTGTTCCTTCAAATCGTCCCAGCTCGGGCATTCGTTGACCGAGGCCGGAATGTTGGGCGCCACGGGGCGCGGCAGTCCGGCGAACCGGCTCATCCAGATCCTGTCGCCCCACAGCACGTGATTGAGCGTGGCCTCGATGGAGCCGAAGAATGCGCCCCGGTCCTGCTGACGGTCGGAATCGCTCAGGCTGTCGGCGGCGCCATACAGGCTGGTATTCTGCCAGCGATTATAGGCGGCGAAGGTCTTGACGTGGTCGGGGCCGATCATGATTAGTCCTTGTCCTATCAGTCTTCGTCCTAAAGGGCAGCGTGTTTGCCAGGACGGTAAAATGGGCCCACTGGCGAACGCAAGGGTTCTTCTTCGTATCGTCCTTGCGTCGACCACGGGCTTCCGTCCAGAATAGCGCACTGATGATATCCTGTTAACGGTCCCAAGCTAAAATACCACCCATGCCATTTTTGAAACAGGAAGACCTCCGCCGTATTACCGGGCTTCGGGACTCCGCGGAATATGAGCTCGATCTGTGCGGGCTGGATCGCCCGCATGCGGAGGCAAGCGTCGAGCGTATGCTCGCGCGGAGCCGGTTTCGCCCGCCGCGGGCGGTGATTGTCCGTATGGACAAGGCAAGCGCGACCAGCGGCGAGACGCTTTTTCAGCCCATTGGCCGTCAACTGGTCGCGGCGATGAAGGTAAAAATCGTCAGCCGTTGCCGCCCCCTGCCGGAAGGGAGCGCCGGGTTCTGGGTCGAACTAATCGGCAATCCCAACGCCACCGAAATCGGCGAGGACGACGTCAAGGACGGCGAACAAGAGTCCTGATCAACCGCCTACAGGCCCCGGTCCATCCGTTCTACCTTTGTGAGCGCCGGAAACAGCTTCCAGCAGCCCAGCGCCACAATGATCGAACAGACGCCGCCAAATACCACGGCGCCGATCGGTCCTATCATCGTCGCCATCACACCGGCCCTGGCTTCGCCGATTTCATTGGACGCGCCGGTAAAGACCGAATTGACGGCGCTGACCCGCCCGCGCATGTCATCGGGGGTCGCGATCTGGATCAGGGTGACGCGGATATAGACGCTCACCATATCCGCGGCGCCGAGCGTCGCCATGGCGGCCAGCGACAGCCAGTAGGCTTCGGATATTCCGAAAACGATGGTGGCCGCCCCATAGACAATGACGGTGACGTAAAGGATGCGCCCCACCGACCGGTCCATGGTGACCATGGTCAGCGCAAGACCCGTAGCGAGCGACCCGGCGGCCATGGCGCTTCTCAGGAACCCGGCGCCGGCGGCGCCCACGTCCAGGATGTCGATGGCGTAAACCGGCAGCAGGATAGTCACACCGCCGAGCAGCACCGCGAACAAATCAAGCGTGATCGCGCCGAAGATGATTTTCTTGTCGTAAACATAGCGAAGACCCGCCAGCAGGATACGGAGCGTCGTGGGCTGCCGGTTGCCGCGCTCCGTCCGGGTGCGGATCAGCGATACGACGATTGCGCCGATCACGATGCCGATGCTGGCGCAGCCATAAACGATTTCGGGTCCCCAGAACTGATAGACGACCCCGCCCAGCGCCGGCCCGACGGTCTGGGTGATCTTGTTGGAGCTGGTATGCCAGGCGATGGCGTTGGGGAAAACTTTCGGCGGCACCAGATTAGGCACCAGCGAATTGGCGGCCGGCGAATCAAAGGCGCGGCCGGTTCCCATGATGGCCAGAATCAGGAACACCGGCCAGATCTCCCTAAAGCCCGACAGGGTCAGGATCAGCAGCAGGAATGACGCCACCCCGATAATGGCGTAGCAGAGGGTGATCACCAGGCGGCGATCGAACAGATCGGCGACATAGCCGGTGATCAGGGCAAATCCCATGGCGGGTGCAAAGGTCGCCAGCCCGATATAGGCCAGATTCATGGTATCGCGGGTGACGTCGTATACCTGAAACGGCACAGCTCCCATCACCATGTGGAGCGATATCCACGCGAATAACTTGCCGACCAGCAGAAACTGAAAATCGCGGAACCGTATCGCGGCGAGACCGGTGACACCCTGTGATCCCGGATCGGGCGCTGCTGCTGACAAGAAGGGCACTCCTGATAGATGTGGACAAACTAGGCTGGTTCGGGAGTCGCGAGAAGACGGGATTCAGCGCGGCAACCTTGTGCTGGAAACGGCACTGGGTTATTCGACGAAGACAAAATCGGGACCCGTCGGCCCGTTGGTGGCGTATGTATAAGGAAATAACAAGATGACGGATATGACGATAGATGTCTGGTCCAAGCTTATTTTCGACAAGCTGGTTGAGGCCGGGGTGACGCTGTTCAGCTACGTGCCCGACTTCGGCAATGATCGCATCGTTAAATTGGCCGATGCGCATAACGAAACCCGCGCCGTGCTGCTGACCAGCGAAGAAGAAGGCGTGGCTATCTGTGCCGGCGCCGATTTGGTGGGGCAGCGCGCCGTCCTGTGCATGCAATCATCCGGCGTTGGAAACTGTCCCAACATGCTGTCCCTGGTGCAGGGTGGCCGCTTCCCCATGCTGATGATCGTTACCATGCGCGGCGATTATGGCGAACAGAACCCGTGGCAATATCCGATGGGCCAGGCGGTGGTGCCGGTGCTCGAGGCGATGGGTATTGTCACCATCAAAATCGAACGGGATGACGAGCTGGAGGCAGGCATAGACGCGGCGATTTCCGCTTCGTTCAGCGCCGGTCAGGGTGTGGCGCTGATTTTGACCCAGAAGTTTCTCGGCGCTAAAGCGTTCTGACCGGGCAAGGAAAGACTCCATGACGGAATTTACTCTCGATCGCCGCGACATTCTCCCCAGGCTGCTCCCCGATCCGGACAAATATCTGATCGTCACCGGCCTGGCCGGCGCCGCGAAAGATACCGCCGACTATACGAAGGAGGCGGCCAATGCCATCACGCTTGGCGGCGCCATGGGGGCAGCGGTCTCCATGGGGCTCGGTGTCGCGCTGTCCGCCCCGCACGAGGAAGTGATGGTCATAACCGGCGATGGTGAGTTGATGATGAGCGTCGGGTCCTTGGCGACCGTCGCCTCGATGATGCCGGGTAATCTCTCCATCGTCTGTGTCGACAATGGTTGTCATGGCGAAACCGGGGGACAGCCGGGCCACACCTCGCGGCGAACCAATCTGGCCCTGATGGCCGAAGGCGCGGGTATTCCATCCACGCTGACAGTGGAAACGACCGATCAGCTCGACGCGGCGGCGAAATTTCTGGTCGAGGCGCCAGCGCCGCGTTTCCTGTGGGTGCGTGTGATGCCGGGTCCGTCTTCAGATTACAAACGCAACTGGAATCTCGTGGAAGGCCGTCTGAAATTCCGCAACGCCTACCTTGCCCGGAAGAAACAGTCATGACGGTCTGGACCTGACATAGATTTCACGCCATCGTGAATTGATCCATTCAATGTTATAATCACTTTAACTTCATCCGAAGCTTAGCAGCCCGTTGAAAAAGTCGCCGGTGACCGGGATTTACCCCACGGGGAAACATAACGCGGCGAA
>JAQBTY010000305.1 GCA_027624735.1 Pseudomonadota bacterium
ACGACCGGGCAAGCCGGTCGCGCAAACACTACATCTAGCGCCACCTGAGTCAACGGGATAAGCCGCCATCTGGACGAGGTCACACGCGCCCGTCTGAAGAAAAACACACAGGCGCTGACCCAGGCCCATGACCGGGACCGGGTCGAACGCGGCAAGCGCGAGATGGCTGAAGAGGCAAACAAGCGGGAAATTGCCGCCTTAGCCTTCACCGCCAATTTCCGCCCCCGCCTGGCAACCGGCGCGGCGACCCTGGCCGAGATCACGGGCGCCGAGACCGAAGGCATTCTCACTCCCGCCCGGGCGGACAGGCTCCGCACCGAACTGGCCGACGAACAGAACCGCCGGGAGAAAGTCTCGGTCCGCGCGGCGCGCGTCACGTCGGCGCTGCAGGCGGGCGACCGTCTCGATCCCGAGGATGTCGATTTGCCATCGCCGGCCATGTGGCCGAGACCGGAGTCGCGCCGCAGCCCGCCCTCAAGACCTTGCTGGGACTCGCCGTCACCGGTGAGCCAACCGGCCGCATCGCCGCCGCCCGCGCCCTCAGCAACATCTTCGGCATCGACCCAACAGCGCGGGAAAAGATGCCGCCCGCCCTTGCCGCCCATGCCGAGACGATGGTGCAGATTGCCGACATGGACACAATCGGGCCCGAGGATATCGTCAAGGCGGCAGACTCGCTATTCAGCGACAAAACGCCGGGCGGCGGGCCCGACCAGCCAAACTCCGCTCTCCTGCAGCTCGCCAAGGCGGAGACCAACGCCGCCGTCCAGACAGATGCCCAGTCAGATACCGCGGCAGAAGACGACGCCGCAGAAACCGAAGTCACCGAGGACACGGAAGGTGACGAAAATGAACTTTTCTTCGATGAAGGGGACAACGACGGGGCGGCGGACGCCCTTCTGGAGGAGTTTCGCGATTTTCGCGGCGCTCTCCTAGAAGACGGGATTGCCCCGGAGACACCAATCGTCGGGTCGGTCGACGCCCTCACGGAAGCAATTGCTCGGCGTGATCCGGACGAAATGGAGACGCGGATTGGTCAACTTGAAGCCCAGCTTAACGAAGCACGCACCCACCTGACTGACGAAACAGCGCCGGTTCAGCTCGCCTCGCTCGAGGGGATCGGGGGGCCGCTCATGAACCCGCGGCTCCTCCAAGCATGGGATAAAGGACTCAAGCAACTCGACAGAGCCAGAAAATTTCTGGGGAGCCTGGGTCGCGGCCTAAAGCGCGGCGACCGCGGGCAACGGCTGCCCAATCCCGATCAGTCCAATGAAGACGGCGTCATCATTCCAAGGCCGCCATCGGCGCCTGATAGTTCAGAGTCGACCGAGGATGAAACGCGCGGCATCGGCAACAACCAACCGCCGGCAATACCGAGCCAATTCGGGCGGCTGAATTTCCCGGGCAATGTCCGCAAATTCGACGTCGGATCGCCTGACAATAGGGAACGGGTAATCTTCCAGCCCAACAACGATCCTAACCGATTGCTCGCACGAGCCCGGCAGCAGGCCCCACAACTGGAGACGGATCTACGCAAAATCACCAAACCCCTGCCAGGGGCCGAGTTGGCGGGGGTGCGCGTCAAGGATATGGATCAGGCGGGGTTCGATCGCCTGCAAGCAAAGATTAACCGCATAAAGTCGCCTGAAATGATCCCGGATTATGTGGGCGGTCGCATTTATGTGGAATCGCCGTCCGACCTGAACAGGGTCGAAAAAATACTGAAAGAAAAATTCGAAATCATCAACCGGGACGACACGCTGGAACAACCCCGGGGTCCGGCCGGCTATCGTGCGGTTCATTTACAGGTCAAACTTCCCGACGGCATGACCGCGGAAATCCAGCTTCATCCAGGGATCTACCGGACCTTTGAAAAGGAGGCGCGGGACGCCTATGTCAGGTCGAGAAGTATCAGCTCAAGAGGCCTTTCACCGGCGCAACTAAATGAACTCGAGAAGGCGGATAGTGCCGTCGCCACAAAATTCACTCGAGCATACCAGGACTGGCTCGCGAAGGGATCCAAACCCTAACGCCGGACATCATTCAGACGAATTCGTGCGCATTTAAAAGTGAAACTGGTATCATATTGAACAAAGGAACATTACATGGACAACACAGATGACAAGCAGCCAAAAGTGGTGGGAATCTATTTTGGCCCTGCCTATCTTGAGGGACTATATGTGCGCATTGCCGAATTGCAGGATGGCACTTGGGACGCCCAAGAATGGGACGAGTCTAAAGGCTGGATCGGCAGCGAACTGACCCATGCCGACTTTTATGAAGCCATTCCGATTACACCGGAAGAGATGCGTAAAGTGGGGATTCCGGAGGACTGACTCGCCGCCGGCGTTTTCGATATCCCGATAAGGATCTCAAGGGGGGCAAGCGGCCGATTTGATCCCGGGCTATCTGGGTGATCGCATCAATGTTAAATCGCCACCCTTCTGGGCCGGGGCAACGAGGCTCAGGCGCTGTTGGAGAACGAAGAGATCGCCTTGCATCTGGACGAGGTCACACGCGCCCGTCTGAAGAAAAACACACAGGCGCTGACCCAAGCCCATGACCTGGACCGGGTCGAGCGCGGCAAGCGCGAGATCGCGGACGAGGCAAACAAAAGGGAAATTGCCACCTTAGCCTTCACCGCCAACTTCCGCCCCCGCCTGGCAACCGGCGAGGCGACCCTGGCCGAGATCTCAGGCGCCGAGACCGAAGGCATTCTCACCCCTGCACGGGCGAACAGGCTGCACACCGAACTGGCCGACGAACAGAACCGCCGCGACAAGGTCTCGGCCCGCGCGACGCACGTCACATTGGCGCTGCAGACAGGGGACCGTCTCAATCCCGAGAATTCAAGAACCCAGGACGATTTGGCGCATCACTATGCGGCGACGTTCAAGGCCTCCCAATCGAGATTGGCCGACTAAAGTCGGTTGTAATTTTGCTGGAGCGTCTCTACCCTTGCCGGCATGGATCTTCAGAAATGGGTAAATCTCGGCATCGTGCTGGTTTTGGCCTTCTTCCTGGCCGTGTTGGAGGCCTCGGACGATAGCCTTTACAAAACTTTGAAGGATTGGCAGACGTTCCTTGCTGGAATCATCGGGTTTGTCACCTTGGCTTTCGGAACATATGCCGGCCACGCAGCGAATCGCGCGCGCGATGACCGGCTGCGCGAGCAAGAAGCCCGCGCCATCGCGGCGGCGCTGTCGTCTGAATTTAGAGCGCACGTCAAGATATGGTCGAGCCTTAGGACGGCACTCACTATTGGCAGTTCTTTTCCACTCACATCGACCATTTACAATGCGTATGCCAGCAAAATCGGCCTTCTCGGCTATGTGCCGGCCCGTGTGGTGGTGAAAGCGTTTGCCACTGAATCTATGGGGGAACGGATGCTCAAGAGTAGGATGCTCAAGAGTAATTGGGATGAATTGGGACAAATCGCCGATGGACAGGCGCAAAAAACTGCGTTGATTGATGGATTTGTTGCAGTTATCGAAGTTTTGGCGGATTACTTGGGCAATTACGCGGAGACGGGTAGTTGGCGAGAGGAGCCAGAACTCGAACCTGTCCGAGATCCAGGGGGCTTTCATAAAGAGGAATAACTTTGGCATATTTGCCCTCGTTAGTGAGACACGTTCGTAGAAGAAAACATGGCTATCGCCGATAACGCCAGCGCACTGCGAGGATAAGCAACAACGCCGCCAGCGCCTCGAACAGCGACAGCACGACGCCCCATGCACGGAGCCAATCAGTGCCGCCCAGGTTGAAGGCGTAGTCCGTTAAAATCTTGTCCGTTGTTCGAAGCGCGTCGAACGGCAGGAACGTCTGGCGGACGGAAAACAGCAGTGCGTCCGTCGCGATCGGGACAGGATAGGGACAGGCGCCTGCCGGAGCAAGATCGCTGCCGTCGTAGAATCCAACCGTAAAAAGCAGGAACGTCGATATGATGATGCCGCCCGCAAACCAAAGCAGTGGCCGCAATATGCTGAGACCATAGTTCGACCCCAGCTCGTACCCGAAGCTTAACCAGTGCGCGGGATTGAACCGTTTCATTTTGCGGCGGCGGGCCTTCTGTTCCAGCGCGAAGAACATGCCTTCCTGCAGCCGCGCGCGATGTTCCTCCATCGCTAGCCGCAGTGTGCGGTAAGCGTCTGCGGCGCGGTCGCTGGTCACATCGCGAAAGCAATCTATGTCACCGAAGGCGGTGTCTTGGTGCAGGGTCGATCCGTGGAAGTTCGGAGCGAATTCAAATATTGCACCCGTGAAATCTGTGCGACTGAGGAATTCGCGGTTCGAGAAATTCGCTGAGCCACCAAAGCGGGTGCCGGAGAAACTTGCGGCGTTGACCTTCCGTCTTTCGTCCAGGTTCGGGTTATCGGCGCCCGGGAACTCCGCCTCCGCATGGAACTGCGCTCCGCTGAAGGACGCCTCCCCTTGGAACGCCGCGCTGTCGAACCGCGCGTTCCTGTGGAACTCCGCCTCGTCGAACCACATAAAATCAGAGAAATCGGCATACACGGAATCTACAGCCCCATGAAATTGAGCACCATTGAAAGACGCTGGCCCGTTGACGCGGTTAGGGCTCATTGTAAGTTCCACCGGAACAACGACACCACTAAGATTCGTTATGAGGATTTCGGCCATGCCTGGCGACGCTAAATCCATGCCTGGCGACACTAATTTATGGACAATGGACTCGGAGATCGCCGCTTTTTGATCGGCATTCCAATCGGCTTTACCGCCCTCGCCGGGGTCGCCCATGGGCAGGTGAAAGCGGCAGTAATTCGTGCCACCGAATACGTACTCGGGAGCCTCTTCCTCGAACTGACATTCATGGTGTTCAGCGCCCCGGTCGGTCCACCCTGCGCATGTGCTGGCCATAATTCTAACCTCGTCGCCTTTTCGTCCTTGGGTACGCCCACCCACGTTAGTGTAGAGTTTGCTTTCCATAAACCAGTTCCTCAATTCTCCCGCTGCCCGAAGTTTCATCGGTCAGATTTGCTCGTTATGTTCACACTTGAAATTATGATCCGCACAAGGTTTTGTGCATTACGTTCATAGTTTATTTCCTGAATAGAATCACAATCAGTAATTGGTCCTGTCTTGGGGTGTCCTCATCCATGTTTAGAACCTTCGCTAAAGTGATTGTCTTCTTAATCGGATTCTTGACTACGTTAGGTGCGACTTGGGTGTTTGCGCATTTTTACCTCCCGGTAAGGAATCCTGGTTCTAGCAGCCTGTCGGACTTGAAACGCGGGTCAGGATACGATTCAATCTGATTATTGTTTTTGCTTTC
>JAQBTY010000306.1 GCA_027624735.1 Pseudomonadota bacterium
TCGAATGGACCGAGATCATAATTATTTTCGTGCCGATCTTTCTGCCCATGCTGGCGACCTTCAAGGTCGACCCGTTGTTCTTCGGTATGTTGGTGGCGTTGAATTTGCAAACATCTTTCCTGACGCCGCCCATGGCCATGGCGGCCTATTACCTGAAGGGTGTCGCGCCGCCCTACATCCAGCTTATGGATATTTTCCGGGGGATCATGCCGTTTCTGCTGATCGTGATCTTCGCCATGGTGCTGATGTACAATTTCCCGGGCATCGCCTTGTGGCTGCCCGATTACCTTTTCGGCAAAGTTGGATAAAGGCCGGTGACAGAATATCCATCCGCGGTGCAGTTGGTAGCGCAGATCCGTGAGGGCGCGAAAACATCGCGTGAAGTGGTAGAAGCGTGCCTTGAACGAATCGCGGCGTTCGAGCCCGAGATCGGCGCGTGGGCGCATCTCGATGCCGAACACGCCCTGGGCCAGGCTGACCGGCTGGATGAGCACAAGAGCCGGGGGTTGCCGCTCGGCCCGCTGCACGGCCTGCCGGTCGGTATAAAGGATATCATCGACACAGGGGATTTCCCGACCGAGAACGGCACGGCACTCCATGCCGGCCGGACCCCGGCGGACGATGCTACGCTCGTCGCGCGCCTGCGCCAGGCAGGCGCGGTAATATTGGGAAAGACGGTCACCACTGAACTGGCGGTGTACGCACCAGGCAAGACCAGGAATCCGCACGATCCTTCCCGGACACCCGGCGGCTCTTCGAGCGGATCGGCCGCCGCCGTCGCCTCCTTTATGGTGCCCTTGGCCGTGGGCACGCAAACCAATGGCTCGGTCATCCGCCCGGCATCCTTCTGCGGAGTCTTTGCGTTCAAACCGACGATCGGGCTGATTTCGCGCCACAATGTCCTGAAACAATCACGGCACTTCGACACAATAGGTGTCTTCGGAAGAACGCTGGAAGATCTGGCGCTGATCGCCGAGACCTTGATGGCGTATGACGACCGCGACCCGGGCATGCGGCCGATAGCGCGGCCTCGACTCTCGTCCGTGATGGCCGAGGAGCCGCCCGCCGAACCCCGTTTAGCCTTTATCCGCACGCCGGTCTGGGGCCAGGCCGAGGAATCGACCAAAAACGCTTTCCGCGAACTGATCGAGCATGTCGGCGAGCGGCTCGATATCGTCGATCTGCCGCCCCTGTTCGAGCGTGCCCACGAAGACCACCGCAAGATCATGGAAGCGGATATGGCGCTCAGTTTCGCCAGGGAATACAGCGACGGCAAAGACAAGCTCAGCGCGGTACTGTGTGAAATGATCGAACGCGGCCAAGCCGTGCTCGCGACCGACTATAACGACGCGGTCGGGCGTATCGCGGACTATAACGCCGAACTGGACGAAATCTTCGACGCCTATGACGCGATCCTGACGCCGTCCGCCGCCGGCGAGGCGCCGGTCGGATTGGAATCGACGGGAAATCCGGCCTTCTGCACGATCTGGAGCCTGTGCGGCGTCCCCGCGCTCAATCTTCCCATGATGCAGAGTCCGAACGGGATGCCGATCGGCGTGCAGCTCCTGTCCTATAGACGCGACGACGCCCGACTGTTTCGGACCGCGCGCTGGCTCTTAAACAGGCTGGAAACAGAATGAATGCGACATTATTCCGGGGGCGTATTGAATGGACAATCTAATTAGCGGATCGCTGGCCGCCATTATTTTTGTCGCCTTTGTAGGCGGCTTGGCGGAATCGATCGGCGCCCTGCCCTTTGTGATCATCGTCACCGGCGTCGTCATTTTGATGCTGATCGATTTTGTGCAATCCGCCAAAAATGGCCTAAAGACCAAGAATACCGACAAAGACTGAGCCGAGAGCGCAATAGACGCGATAGCGCTTCCGCCATGGATTCTTCCGAAGAAAGCTTAAAATTCGCCCTTGTCATGCTGCTGTCGGCGGTCGCGCTGGCGGTCGTCATATTGCGGCGGTACGGATCGGTTTGGCGAACCATTCTAAACCGGCTGGGACGTCACTGGCCCCGGTTCATCGCCTGCGCCTCTATCGCGACAATGGTCCTTTGGATGATGTATTGGGCGTTCGTCGGCCGGGAACAGCGAGCGGAACTCCAACGTATATTTCAGGAATCCGCACCTTGGGGATTAGTTAAACCCGCTGACCGTACAAACTGACCGGGGCGATCGACGCCGACTGGTCAACAAAAAACCGCGCCACACGGCGCGGTTCCAGCCCGGTTCAGGTGCGCCGGTTCAGCCCTGGCGCGCCTTGAAGCGCGGATTGCGCTTGTTGATCACATAGACGCGGCCCTTACGGCGAACGACACGACAATATTTGTCGCGGCTTTTGATCGTCTTGAGTGAATTTACGACTTTCATCGCTGGTTCTCCTGCCCGCTTTATGATGGACGGCGGAACATAAGGGCGTCTTCCACCTTTGTCAACGGATACGAACGATCAGGTATTCTTGATGGCTTCTACACGATAATAGTGCAGCACGCCGGCTTTCAGCGCGGCAACGCGGCGCGCCCAGTATTCGCCTTCGCGCTCGAGCACCCTGCCCATTTCCGGCGCTATCTCGACGCCCTCGATGGTCTTCATATATTCCGACCAGGCATCGACGACCATGGCGCAATATTCCTCGCTTTCATCATCGATAATACGCGGCTGCATCTCAGCACGCCCAAGGGCCTTGGTCAGGGCCGCTTCGGTCCACGGATAGACCGGACGTCCCTCAACCGCTTTCCACGCGGCCAATTCCTCGGATCCATCGTCGGCATCGAACAAAAGATCTGTCATGACAAGGTGCGAACTGCCGGTTTTCAGCGAGTCTGAGATTTTGGCTATCAGTCCGGCCTTGTCCTCCATCGTATAAACAATTTCGCGCATGAGGGCGGCGCGGAAATATTTCGATTTAAGGTTCAGCTCTTCAAACGGTACGGTTTTGACCACCAGCTTTTCGTCAATATTATAAGTGACGGCATGGCGCATGGCGGCGGCGGCCAGATCGGCATCCCGTTCATACCCGGAAACATAATTGCCAAATTTTCCGATGATAATCTGGGTTCCACCGCCCATTCCGACGCCGATTTCGAGCATGGTTTCAGCCGCGGTAAGACTACAGCCGCTTACGAGACTTTCGGCATAATCGGTGCCGCCTGGCAGGACGAATCCGGTGCTCCAGATTTTCTCCGCAAGCTTGCGGCGGATTTCCGGCCATGAATTGTCACCGGCCCCGCCCGCGTCGGCCCCGCCCGCGTCGCCATCGTCGTGTGCTCTCTGATCGGACTTCTTGCGGTTCCCGCCCTGCGGCGCGGGTCTGACGGGCAGCTCATCGCCGTTCCACCATGCGCGCAGCCGATCTTTCACAGACGCGCCGTCGGCGGTCTCGTCGTTGCTGTCGTTCCCGAGCAGGGCAAATCCCAAAACATAACTCCGCGTGGTCTTCCTGGCGCCTCCGACGACCATCGGCCGGCGCCCGGATTGAATCCCGGCTATTATCCGCGTTCGACATTGACCTTTCCTTAACCGACCGGTCCCGTTGCGGGGTGGCCGATCCCTATGGTTAACTTTCCGTAACACCATCCCGGAGGGAAATCGGTCATGACTATCAAGGAAACGCTGGAAGCGAGGATTTCCAAGCATCGCGCGAAAGAATTGCTGATCGAACTGGTCAAGGTGCCCAGCCCGCAGACAGACAATTTCGAGGCAGAACCGCTGCTCGCCGACTTCATCCGAAAGGCCGTCGAACCGCGCCTGCGCGAAATGGGCATCGACAACATCCGGTATGACGGCATGAACAACCTGATCGCCACCTATGGCGCGGACAAATCCGGCAAATCCCTGATGTTCATCAGCAACGCCATGAACCAGCCCCAATCGACCATGAAAAACGCCTATGACGGCGATGTGGTGGACGGCGCGACACTGGATCTGCCGGGAGAAGTCGTACTCGGCAAGGGCGCCAGCGAACAAAAGGCCAACATGGCGGCCATGCTGCATGCCATGGAAACGGTGATCGCGTCTGATCTTCCGCTCAACGGCAAGCTGGTGTTTCTGTGCTGCGTTTCGGGGGAAACCGGCCGCCACGACGCCATCAAGAGCGTGGTGGAAGGCGAAGGAGTGACCGCCGACATGGCCATCCTGGGCGGCACCAGCCTCAAGCTCACATTGGGCAACCGGGGCCGCATCGACACCTTCATCAAGGTCAAGGGCAGTCCCGGCCATTCGAGCGCGCCAGACAAAAGCTGCAACGCTATCACCGGCGCCCTGGAAATCATCCGCCGGCTGGAAGACCAGCTGAAACTTACCGGCGAACACCCGGCGCTGGGCAAGCCGACCTTTGCCATCAATCACATCAGAAGCAGCCCCGACGCCACCCACACCATCCAGGGCGAATGTTCCCTCACGCTCGACCGCCGCCTGCTGCCGGGCGATAACCCGCAGGAAAAATGGCAGGACATCCGCCGTATCGTCATGCAGGTGGACGGCATGGCGGATCCGGCCAGCGGCCAGAAATGGTCGGTGGAAATGAAGGAGGGCCCGTTCATGTACCCGTCGCTGGTTGAAATGGACTCCCCCATCGTCCAGGCGGTGTGCGGCGCGGCCGAGGTCATGCTGGGCGCGGCGTCGGAAACCTTCTACACCACCACCGCCTTCGACCAGGGATACCTCAACCACATGGGAATCCCGTGCGCCAATTACGGCTGCGGCGAAGACCGCTACGCCCATACCGACAATGATTGTGCCTCGGTCGACCGGACGACCGATACCGCCAAGGTGTTTGCCTACATGATGGCGGACTATCTGGGGTAGGAAACATGGTCGAAGATCACGAACTAGACGCCCTGATTCTGTCAGAAGTAAAAACTCACTGGCTAAAAGTCGCAAGGATAGTTGCCGCGGTCGGCCAAGGATCCGAAGACGAAAATTGCGCAATTTCATATGAGATGGTGGCCAACAGGATCGTGCGGTTAGTCCAAGAAAACCGTCTGGATTCCCAAGGCGATTTATCTCAGTGGCGGTTCAGTGAGGTTCGGCTTCCCGCGTCATCCGACTAGAATTCTGCGCCCACCGGTTCTCTATCGTCATGGTCGTGATAAGTCCACAGGTGTCCAGTTTGATTTCCGTCCTCCGTCTGAGATCGTTGGGCTTGGCGGAATTTTTGATTTTCGTTCAGTTGGAGACACCGATTTCAAAACGGTGAGGCTCGAAACCCAGCCCCCTAATCGTCATTACCGGGCTTGACCCGGTAATCCATCGGAGAGGCAGGCTAATAGCGGGCCAG
>JAQBTY010000307.1 GCA_027624735.1 Pseudomonadota bacterium
CCCCCAAAAGGACGTTCAACCGCAGTTACCACATATAGACGAGCCTGAGTTAACGGGATAAGCCACCGCTTGCGGGTGCGGTCCTGTCGGCCCTGGCGCTGGCGCCGACTATGGCGGCATCGCAGGAAGTCACCTTGCGCCTGCATACTTTCCTGCCGCCGGTCGCCAATCCGGTGAAGCACTTTCTGGTGCCGTGGTCGAGGAAAGTCGAGAAAGATTCAAAGGGCCGCATAAAGATCCGGCTCTTTCCCTCGATGCAGTTGGGAGGCAAACCCACGCAGCTTCTGCAGCAGGTTCGCGACGGCGTGGCCGACATTGTCTGGGCGCTGCCGGGTTTCACCCCCGGCGTGATGCCGAAGATCGAGGTCTTCGAGCTGCCGTTCCTGCACCGGAATACGCGTTCCACCGTGCTCGCCCTGCAGGATTATGTCGAGATGCACATGAAAAAGGATTTCGAGCCCTATCATTTGCTGTTGGCACATACCCATGCCGGCGCCTTGTTCATGACCAAGGCTCCGATCCGCAAGGTCGAAGACTTCAAGGGCATGAAGCTGCGCTCCTATTCGCGCACCAATGCCTGGATACTCGAGGCCCTGGGCGCCGCCCCGGTGCAGACCCCTCTGCCGGCGCTGGTGCCCATGCTCAACAAGGGTACGGTGACGGGATCTATCCTGCCCTATGAGATCGCGCCCGCCGTCAAGATGCAGGATTTGACCAATTACTTCACGACCCTCGCACCGCCCCAGCCGCGGTTGAGCGTGGCGATCTTTACCCTGCTGATGAACAAGGCGAAGTATGAAAGCTTGCCGGCCGACCTGAAGAAGGTGATCGACGCCAATGCCGGCCGCAATCTGGCGCCGTTCGCCATCGAGGTCTGGGACCGGATCGAGGTCAGCGGTGAAAAAGTGATGCGGTCCAAGAAGAAGAACAAGTTTGAAAGCCTGAGCGCCGCGGAAACCGCCAAGTTCAAAAAGAAGGTGCAGCCGGTTTTCAAGCGCTTTGAGAAGCTGCTCGATGAAAAGGGGGCGAATGGCGCCAAGGTGATTGCCGACGCGGAAGCGTTGATCGCAAAATACGCCAAGTAACCGAACCCGTGCCGCAGGCAAGCAACGGCGATGCCCGGCCAGCCGATAGGGTAGGCCGGGCTCTCTATCGCGTTTCCGACATTCTGGCGGTCATTGGCGGCCTTCTTTGCTGCGTGATGGCGACGCTCGTGACGGTGAGCGTCACCGGCCGCTATCTTTTCGCCAGTCCGGTTCCCGGCGATTACGATCTTCTGGGCATCCTTGGCGGCTGCGCCATCTTCGCCTTCCTTCCCTATTGTCAGATCAAGCGGGGAAATATTGTCGTGGATTTCTTCACGACAGGCGTGTCGCCGCGTGGCAGGTCGATGCTCGATGGAATAGGGTCGGCTCTATACCTCTTCATCGCCGTGCTGTTCACCTGGCGGCTCTATTTCGGGGCCATCGAGCTTTACGAAACGTCGGAGGTTCTTGCCGTCATTAATTTTTACCGCTGGTGGACGCTTCCCTTCAGCCTTTTCTGCATGGTCGTGCTGATTGCCGTGATTGCCTACAGCTTTTTCCGCGACATCGGCGATGTGCGGAACGCGGATGCAGCCGCCGGGAAAACCAACAGGGGCGAATGACCTCATGAGTGATCTCGCCATCGGCGGAGCAGGCTTTGGCGCCCTGTTCATTCTGATCGCCTTCCGGGTTCCTATCGGCGTCGCCATGCTGTCGGTCGGGCTTGCCGGCTATATTACCATCGCCGGGCCCATCGCCATGATGAGCTTTCTCAAGACAGAGATGTATTGGCGATTTTCCGCGCCCCATCTGGCGGTGATCCCGCTATTTCTGCTGATGGGCCATTTCGCGGCGCGGGCCGGCATTACCGCTTCGCTTTTCCGTGCGGCCGCGGCGTGGATCGGCCATCACCGCGGCGGCCTCGCCATGGCGTCGGTCGGCGGTTGCGCCGCTTTCGCCACGATCAGCGGTTCCTCGCTGGCGACGGCCGCCATGATGGGTCAGGTCGCGCTGCCTGAGTTGCGCCGCTACAAATATTCCGGTGCCTTCGCGACCGGCGCGTTGGCGGCGGGCGGCACGCTCGGAATCCTGATCCCGCCCTCGATCGTGCTGATCATTTACGCGGTCATGGTGGAAGCGAGTATCGTCAGCCTGTTCCAGGCGGGTTTCCTGCCGGGCATTCTGGCGGCGGCGGGTTACATCGTCGTTATCGCTATCGTGGTGCGCATCGATCCCAGCGCCGGCCCCGCCGCGCCGCGGACGGCCTGGCCGGAGCGGTGGCGGGCGCTGCGCGATATATGGACCGTCCTCCTGATCTTTCTCGTCGTCATGGGGGGAATCTATCTCGGCGTCTTTTCGCCGACCGAGGGCGCCGGGGTTGGTGCCCTGGCGACGTTTTTGGTTGCCGTGACCTATGGCGGAATGCGCTGGGCGGGGTTCGTCGACGCGCTGCGCGAAACCGCGTCAACATCGGCCATGATTTTTCTTATCCTGCTGGGCGCCGGCGTCTTTAACGCCTTTTTGGGTTTTTCCGAACTACCGCTTGCGACCGCCGACTTCTTCAGCAAGTCGGGCCTTTCGCCCTATGTCGTCCTGTTCGGGATGATCGTGCTCTACCTGGTGTTGGGCTGCATCATGGATTCGCTGGCGATGATCCTGATCACGATCCCGATTTTCTGGCCGGTTATCCTGGCGCTCGATTTTGGCCTGCAGCCGGACGATCTGAAGCTTTGGTTCGGCATCATTACGCTGATGGTGGTGGAAATAGGCCTCATTACCCCGCCGGTCGGCCTCAACGTTTTCGTGATTAATTCGCTGGCCAAGGATGTGCCGATGCTCGATACCTTCCGCGGTGTCGTTCCGTTCCTGCTGTCCGACGCCGTCCGCGTCGCGCTGGTTGTCCTCCTGCCGCCGCTGTCGCTGTTTTTACCGCATCTATTGGCGAATTGACGGTCGCGCAAAGAATAAGGCCCCGTGCTCAATACCCTTTGTGTAAGCCTCGTTGCGCCCAACCCCTTAATAGTTGCTTGTCGGCGGATTTTACGGTTTTGGGCGAATTAACAATGTTTTAGCCAAAAAGCGTCGGTGAATTTTACACATCGTCGTTTGGCGAAAACCGCTTAACCATTGCGATCGGCCCGAGAGGCCGGGTTAACGCGGCTGGCATGTAATTTGCATGGTTCAGGGAAATCGGATGGATTGGATTTAGATAAAACTGCAACCAACACCGGTAGTGAGCGATTTGTCGTTGCGATAAAGAGAACCCACAAGACACGGGTACTGCGACATTCAGAATCACTCCGGTGGTTGATGAAAACAGGGATGGCAGGATCAGTGACAAATGTTTTGACCGATCTACAGAAT
The DNA here is from genome assembly GCA_027624735.1 of Pseudomonadota bacterium. Lineage (GTDB taxonomy): Bacteria > Pseudomonadota > Alphaproteobacteria > MPNO01 > UBA2964 > JAQBTY01. The sequence goes on from JAQBTY010000307.1 coordinate 3,390, forward strand.
AGGGTCAGGCGCCGGCGGGCGCGTTGCCGGCGGGATTCCAAACTGCGGATGACGGCGCTGGTGCTTGCGTTGATGATCGTCGTGGTGGGTATCCTCGACGTGATCTCCACCAATGCATCCATCGCGGCGGGGGGCCAGGAAACCAATGCGCTTGTTCTCGCGCTCATGACGGAGATGGGTGTCTGGTGGTTCATTCCCAAGCTTGCGGTCCACGTGCTGGTCGCCCTGTTTATTATGTGGCTGCCCTCCAGAAGGATGATCTGGAAGGCGCGGATCTGTGTCATCCTCTACACCCTGATCATCGCAAGCAATTTCTACATTGCCGAGTGGGCCGTCGTTTGATTGTTCGGCGTCCGGGCGACGGCTTCGGATCGAGAGGATTGTCTAACCCGCTCCGATCACGCCGCGTCAGTGTCCGCCATGCGGGCGCCCGGCAGGCTCAGAACGGCGCGGAGGCCGCCGGCGGGCGCGTCGCCGATTTCCACATGGCCGCCGTAAAGCGCCGCGATATCGCGCACGATGGCGAGGCCGAGACCGCTGCCCGGCTTGGTTTCATCGCCGCGCCGTCCGCGGTCGAAGATTTCCAGGCGTAATTCTGGCGCGATACCGGGCCCATCGTCGTCGATAATGATCCGGATTTGCAGCCCGCTCACGCCGGCGGCGGATAAGGAGTCGGCGTGAAGCGTGACCCGTGACCGCGCCCAATTGCAGGCATTGTCGAGAAGATTGCCGAGCATTTCCTCCAGATCGTTCTGTTCGCCGCGAAAGGCGAGCCGATCTTCGGCGCTGACATTTATGGTAACGCCGGACTGGTGATGGATTTTCGCCAGCGTGCGGGCGAGCGACTGCAGGACCGGCAGGAGCGGGATCTGGCCGCGCAGCAGCGACGCCTGGCCGATGGCGCGCGCCCGCGCCAGATGATGATCCACATGGCGGCGCATCAATGCGGTTTGCTGGCTCACCACGGCGGTCATTTCGGCGCTCGGCTTTTCGCCTTCATTGGTCAGCACGGCCAGCGGGGTCTTGAGGGCATGCGCCAGATTGCCCACATGGGCGCGGGCCCGGGCCAGCACGTCGGTGGTGTGATCCAGTAACCCGTTGAGCTCATCGGCCAACGGGCGGATTTCGGTGGGAAAATCGCCGGCCAGCCGTTCAGCGCGGCCGTCGCGCACATCGGCCAGCGCCTGGCGGATGCGCTGCAGCGGCGCCAGACCGAACCGGACCTGCAGGACAATCGCGGCGATCAGTCCCAAACCCAGCACGCCGAGCGACCAGAGCAACGTAATATTGAACGCGCCGATGGCGGCCACCAGATCGGACCGGTCGGTTGCCACCAGGAATATATAGGCGCCAGGGACGCCTTCTTCGGTGATGCGTTTTTCCAGAACCTGGAGTTTCTGGCCGAGCGGCCCGTCGAGCGCGTAGGACCGTTCCGTTGCCCTGCTCCCGACAGGGGCAGGTAAGGGTATTTCGAAATCCCACATGGAGCGCGACCGGCTCAGCACCTTGCCATTCTCAACTCGGCTGACTTGCCAGTACCAGCCGGAATATTGTTGCAAAAAGCGGGGCTCTTCCATGGGTTGACGCTGCAAGGCGTGGCCATCGGGGGTAAGATCGATTGCCGCGATCAATGTGTCGAGCAAGAACCCGAGCCGTTGTTCGAAGCTTTGCTCTATGGGTTCGCGAAACAGATTGGACAGCAGCAGCCCGCCAACCACCAGCATCAACCCGATCCATAAGGTCGCCGCGGCAATCAGGCGGACGGCGATAGACTTTGCCCTAACGGGGGTTTCAGGCACCTTCTTGTTCCTAGTGTTCCGCCCGAAACGAATGATTCCCATAAGGCGGATTTGATGCGAATCTGTGGGTATGGGCAA
>JAQBTY010000308.1 GCA_027624735.1 Pseudomonadota bacterium
TGGAACTGCAAGACAGCCCGCCAGACCGCTCAAGCCGCCTGATCGCGGTACTCACCGGATGCTTACGCTGAAGCAGCATGACGGTCTGAAGGACTCCCCGGAAATCGGACAGCGACGTAAGCTACGGAGTCGGTGTCTGCTGGTCTTCAACGAGAGGAACCCAGCGATGACGAAACGCAAGCAGCACAAGGCCGAGTTTAAGGTGCTAGTTGCCCTTGAAGCCCTGAAGGCCTCCTTCAGGTCGGCGTTGTCGAAGTCCTCGGCGAACCAGCCGTCGGACTAGTGAACCTTTCGTGCAGCCTAGAATTTATAACCCAGCCCGAACCCGACCACCCATGGATCAAGGTCGGTGTTATTTGCGTTGATAGCGCCACCGTTTACACGGATGTCAGTATCCACAAAGATTTTCTTAACATCGAAGTTGAGGCTCCAAACATCGTTCAGGCGGTAGTCGACGCCAGCCTGAAAAGCGTAGCCGAACTCGTTGGAGTAACTCACGCTAGTAGCGCTGCGGCCTGTGTTATGACCGGCGACGATTACGTAGCTTATGCCGGCGCCAATGTAGGGGCTGATGGTCCCGGCTGGAAGGAAGTGATATTGCAGCGTCAGAACCGGCGGTATCAACGAGACCGTGCCTAGATCGAGGTCGCCCGACGACGAACTCTTTACCTCCACGCTATGCTTGGTTGTCGCCAATATCAGCTCGGCGGCGATGTTTTTGGTAATGAAGTACGTGAAATCCAGTTCCGGAACATAGGCGTCGCTTGTCCGGGCGCTGCCGCCAAGCGTGTCCGTTGTGCCGCTCGTGTCTGTCATGAACCCGATACCGCGAAGACGAACCAAAATATCTCCCGCATCCTTAGCGGCGACGGCTGTCGGTACGATCATGGCGGACGAAATTACGGCTGCGATTAGAACTGCGCTGGTGCGTTTCTGTGCCATTGTCCATCTTTTCCTTATATCAAAAGTCCCCAGTGTAGATGCTGTTCTGGACATCGGATGGTTAACAACAGGTTAATCCAATCGTCGCATGAAATTAGGACTTGGAGGTTTGCGACGCCCGAACCTTGCCTTGATCTACCGTCCTCGCCTTGCGGCGATGGCGCTTGATGTTGTCTAAGCTACCGCTGTGTTGTCTTTTTTCCACGCCTCGGTCAGTGCCTTGCGGTCGAGCTTGCCGCGTTCGTTCTTGGGCAGGGTGTCGGTGAAGATGATTTGCTTGGGGGTCTTGAAGGGGGCAAGGGTCTCGCCGCAATGGGCAATGACGGCTTCGGCGGTGAGGGTGCTGCCGGGGCGGGCGATCACGTAAGCGATGACTTCTTCGCCATAGATCTTGTCGGGGATGCCGCAGGCGGCGGCGTCGGCGATATGGGGGTGGCGCGACAGAATGTTGTCGATCTCCACCGGCGAGATATTGACCCCGCCGCGGATGATCAGATCCTTCAGCCGTCCGACCACGGTGAGATGCCCGTCTTCGTCCACCATGCCGAGATCGCCGGTATGGTGCTCGAGCGGCAGCTTCTCCACCCGCCCGTCGAAATGCAGATAGCCCCATGATTTCTGCTGGCCGGACACCACGATCTGGCCCGGCTCGCCATCGGGCACTTCGTTTCCGTCCTCATCCAGCAGCCGCACGTTCTGGTATTTGAGGGGCATGCCGATGGTGCCGATCTTGCGATCGGGCCCGCGATGGCTGCACATCAAGCCGCCTTCGGAACAGCCCGCCGACTGGCAAATACGGATGCCATACTGTTCTTCGAACCGCATCCAGTTCTCCGGCAGCATGGGGGCCGACGACGTCATGATGAAGCGCAGATGGGGCACGTCGGCGCCATGGATATCCACCGGTTCGTTGAGAAACATGTTGAGGATGGTGGGCACCGCGACGCCCATGTTGATTTCGTATTTGCGCACCCAGTCGAAATAGCGGCTGCGTGAAAATTTCTTCGCCATATAAACGGTGGCGCCGCGCGCCAGCGGCCCGCCAAGGCTCATGTTTTGCGACGACAGCCAGGTATAGGAGCGCGAGTCCAGCACCCGGTCGGTTTCGCGCAGTTCGACGCAATCCGCCGTCGCGTCATAGTTGGGCCACACCGCCGAATGGGCCTGCATGACGCCTTTTGGTTTCGCTTCGGTCCCGGATGTATAAAAGATCACCGCGATATGGTCCGGCCCGCAAACCTCGGCGAAATCATCCGTGCCGGGGTAGGAATCGATCGCGCCAAAGAAGCCGGTGGACCCGCCGTCCCGGCGCCAATCACCGAGCGGTAGCCATTCGGTATTGCTTTTGGGATCGCGCAGCGCTTCCAGCCCCAGCCCTTCCTGGACCAGGACCAGCACCGGATCGACCGCGTAGATAATTTCACTGATATGGGCCCGGTTCATTTCGACGTTGGCGGTGGCGATGGTGCCGCCGCAGCGCTGGATGCCGATAAAGGTCGCCACGAACTCGATGGAGTTTTCCGCCAGCATCAGCACCCGGTCGTTGGCCTTCAGACCACGCTCGCGGAAGTAATGGGCCATCTTGTTGCCGAGCCGCCACAGGTCATTGTAGCTCAGGGTTTTCTCGTCCTGGTCGATGGCGACCATATAAGGCTTGTCGCCAAACGCCGCCGCCTGATCGGCGATCAATTGGCGCACCGGCTTGTAATCCGTTGTCTGTGCTTGTCTCATCGATTTCACGATATCACGCAGCGGGCAGGAGGTTCAAATACGCTGGCTTCGGACACAAAGACCGGACCACCGCTAGCCTTGCCCCCCCAAACCGATCTAAACTGTTGGAAACGGGGGGAGCGAGGACGATGACAGGATCCAATATCTTTAACGTGGTAGAAACGACCATCGCCGATATCCATGCGGCGTTCGCGGCCGGGACGCTGACCGCGCGGCAGCTGGTGCAGATGTATCTCGACCGGATCGAGGCCTATGACAAGCAGGGCCCGGCGATCAACGCTATCATCTCGCTTAACCCCAACGCGCTGGCCGAAGCCGATCGGCTGGATGAAGCGTTTTTGTCCGGCGGCATGGTCGGGCCGATGCACGGCATTCCGCTGATCATGAAGGATCAGGCGGATGTGAAGGATATGCCGACCACCCTGGGCTCGGTGCTGTTCGAGGGCCACATGCCCGATCGCGACTGCTTCGTCGCGGGCAAGCTCAAGCAGGCCGGCGCGATTTTTATCGGCAAGGCAACCTTGGGAGAAATGGGCGCCGGCGACACGCACGGCTCTTTGTTTGGCTCGACCAAAAGCGTCTACGATCTGGAGCGGACGGCGGGCGGCTCATCGGGTGGCTCGGGCGCCAGCGCGTCGGCCAACTTCGCCACCGCCTGCATTGGGCAGGAAGGGTTCGCGTCGATCCGCCGGCCGTCTATCTGGAACGGCATCAACGGTATGCGCCCCACCGCCGGTCTGGTCAGCCGCGCCGGTGTCTATGCCGGATGGCCGACCATCAACGGTTCGCTCGGGCCCATGGCGCGAACGGTCACCGATCTGGCCAAGCTGCTGGACGGCATGGTGGGGTACGACCCCGCCGACCCGATTACCGCGCACGGAGTGGGCCGGGCGCCTGACTCCTATGCGGCCATGCTCGATGCCAATGCGCTTAAAGGCGCGCGCATCGGTGTTCTGCGGGAATCCATGGGATTTAAGGCCGAACCGGACAGCGACGATTTCGCCAAGGTGACCGAGGTCTTCGACAAGGCGGTGGCCGATTTGCGCGCGGCCGGTGCGGACATTGTCGATCCGGTGGAAATTCCCGGACTCAAGGATTTGCTATCCAAACGCGCCCGCAATGGGGAAGACGAAGACATCGCGTTCCGCGATTACGCCGCCGGCAGCGCCAATTCGCCGTTCGCGTCGCGTGAGGAAATCATGGCATCGCCCCTGTTCGCCGACGTAAGCCAGGGGGTGAAGGACCGCTGGAACAACAAGCAGGCCCCCGGCGCCTTCGAAGGCTACATGAAGGCGCGCGAGGAACTGATGACCCGCTTCCTTGTGGTCATGGCCGATCACAAGCTCGACGCCATCGTCCACAAGGCGGTGGAACACACGCCGACCCTGATCAAGGACGGAATCAACCCGCCCTTTGTCGACCAGAAAGGCGCGCCCCACATCAACACTTTCCTGATATTCGTGCCGTCGGTTGTTGTGCCGGCCGGCTTCACCCGTGACGATTTGCCGGCGGGAATCACCTTCCTCGGCCGGCCCTATGACGATGCCAACATGCTGCGGTTCGCCTACGCCTATGAACAGGCGACACATCATCGACGCGTACCGGCAAGCTGTCCGTAAGCGGGCCGGAATCTTCAACACACTAGACAGATAAGGGAGACGAGAATGATCGAACTTTATACCTGGATGACCGATAATGGCTACAAGGGCCGCCAGATGGCGGAGGAATCCGGCCTTCCCTACGAACTCAAGCCGGTAAATCTGCAGAAGAAAGAGCAATTCAGCGAGGCGCATCTGAAAATCAGCCCTGGCCACAAGATCCCGGCGCTGATCGATACCGACGGGCCGGGTGGGCAGCGGATCACCCTGTGTGAATCCGGCGCGATCCTGAAATATCTTGGCGAGAAAGCCAATAACGGGATGTATCCGGAAAATGCGGCGGAGCGGGTCAAGGTCGACCAATGGCTGTTCTATGGCTCATCCACCTTCACCACCCTGGCCCAGCAATATGGCCTGTTTACCCATCGCTTCCCGGAAGACGTGCCGGTGGTCAAGAAACATTATGAAGGTGTCCTGCGCGACATGTTCGATACCTTCGACCGCCATCTCGCCGACAATTCCTATCTGGCCGGTGACAATTATACGGTCGCCGATGTGTCCTGCTATCCCGATGTGCATGTGCACGGATCGCAGGGGATCGGGCTCGACGACTGGCCCAATCTCAAACGCTGGCACGACACCATCGAAGCCCGCCCGGCGGTTCAGAAAGCCTGGACGCCGTTTGCCGATAAGGGATGATTACTAAAATAAAAAGATCCCCTCACCCACTTCGGCTAGCCTTGGCTAAAGCCTCGGTAAGCCTTCGTACCCTCTCCCGCGCGCGGGAGAGGGAAGGGGCCCGCGACACACTTGTGTCCAAAGAAACTTTTGTGGAAGGGTGAGGGGCCTGCAGCGTATGATTTTTAGGATCATCATGCATCCAGCTCTTGCAGCCGGTCGCGGTGGACAGTCGCGTCGGCGAGAATCTCGTCGAAAATCGCCTCGACGCTTTTAATATTATCGGCGAAGGCACAGCTTTGC